>CAYJHV010000095.1:0-6147 GCA_964369825.1 uncultured Desulfovibrionaceae bacterium
CGTTGAGCATAATATGTGATTATGTTCCCTTGCGTCGTGGCTGTCAATGAATTTTGTACAGTTTTGGCAATAAAATTGTAGGTGACATTATGCAACAGACTCTAACACTTGGGATTTCTCCCTGCCCCAATGACACATATATTTTCCATGCACTTTTGCATGGGCTTATTCCCTTGCCCTTCAAAGTGCAGTATATATTGGCTGATGTGGAAGAATTAAATACTCGTGCGTGCAGTGGAGAACTTGATGCCACAAAGCTTTCGGTGGGAGTTTTGCCCAAGGTTTTAAAGCAGTATGCTGTGTTGCACAGCGGCGGTGCTTTGGGTTTTGGTTGCGGTCCTTTGCTTATCAGTAAGAAGGAG
Source organism: uncultured Desulfovibrionaceae bacterium (assembly GCA_964369825.1). GTDB lineage: Bacteria > Desulfobacterota > Desulfovibrionia > Desulfovibrionales > Desulfovibrionaceae > CAYJAD01. Next base: position 363 of record CAYJHV010000095.1, read on the forward strand.
CTTTCCGCTGAAGAGCAAAAGAACGCTTCCATCGCCATTCCCGGAGCCATGACCACCGCTGCCCTCTTGCTGAAAACACATGGAGCCTTTGCCGGCACTGTCCAAGAAATGGTTTTTGATCAAATAATGCCCGCAGTTCTGGAAGAAAAAGTGCAGATGGGACTTATTATCCATGAAGGACGCTTTACTTATGAGAGTTTTGGGCTTAAAAAAGTGCTTGACCTTGGTCAATGGTGGGAAGACACCTACAATTTGCCTTTGCCGCTGGGTTGCATTGCCGTGCGTCGCAATCTCCCAAAAGACATGGCATTGGCATTGGAAGAAGGAATCAAGCAAAGTATATTGTATGCGCAAAAGCATCCTCATGCCGCTCAAGATTTTATTCGTGCTCACGCTCAGGAACTTTCAGAGACCGTTACTTCAGCACACATTGATACTTTCGTGAATGATTATAGCGTATCTCTTGGTGAAAGTGGGCAAAATGCCATAAAAAAATTATTGGCGGTACAGTCGAATCAGTCGAATTTAGAACACATCAACTCGGATTCTATTTTTCTAGAAATATAAAGGTATTTATGCATCCCTTAAAAACTTCATTTTTTTCGTCTCTTGAGGCAAAACGCTTACTACGCCTTGGAATGCCCATTTTCATAGCGCAACTTTCGGGTGTTGGTATGAATTTGGCTGATACCATCATGTCCGGTCAAGCCAGTGCTGTGGATATGGCAGCGGTGGCCGTTGCTTGTTCGGTGTGGCATCCCATTTCTCTTTTTGGTATCGGTGTCCTATTAACCATCTCACCTTTATCGGCACAATTGGTGGGTGAAGGTAAAAGTCATGAAGCACCGCACATTATGCGTCAAGGTATATGGGTTGCGCTTATTTTGGCCATACCGTTGATGTTATTGTTTTATATAATATCCTTAAATATGGGCGCATTTAAGCTAAGTCCTGCCCTTGAAGCACTTTCCGGCGGCTATTTGCGTGCAGTGCTATGGAGTTTACCCGGCTATTTTCTTTTCATTTGCGTGCGTGGCTTTGTGGAAGGCTTCTCGCTCACACGTCCGGCCATGCTGGTGGCAACCTTAGCATTACTTTTAAATATCCCCATTAATTACATGCTAATTTATGGAAAGTTTGGCTTACCGGCATTGGGTGCCGTGGGCTGCGGCGTGGCCACCACCATTTGCTTTACCTTCATGGGGCTTGCCATGACGGCATATGTTTGTTGGGCATCAAGATTTAAAAAACTTGGACCGCTTTTCAAGCCCATGCTCAAAAAATCTTTCTCAAATACTGCGGACGCTGAACAAGTACACCAACAATTTGACGTAAAATGCATCAAACGAATTTTTCGTATCGGTTTGCCCGGTGCTTTAGCCATGCTCTTTGAAGTGGGACTTTTTGCCACTGCCGCCCTTGCCATTGCTCCCCTTGGTACCAATAGCGTGGCAGGGCATCAGGTAGCTACCAGTGTAGCCTCGGTTATATTTATGTTGCCCCTTTCCATCAGTCAAACTACCACCATCAGCATCGGGCACTATCTTGGAGCAGGGCAAATCACCAGAGCTCGCTTAACCATTTGGACAACCATAGTTATCGGTCTCTGTATAGCCTGTGCCAGCTCTCTACTTATCTATATATTTAGAAGTGATATTGCTTACTTATATAATGATGATGTGGATGTTGTAAGTCTTGCCACAGTGCTTATCGTTTATGCGGCATCATTTCAGATTATGGACAGTATGCAAATTATTTCAGTCGGTATTCTACGTGGTTATAACGACACTAAGATCTTATTCATAATCTGTTTAATCACGTATTGGGTCATAGGTTTTCCTCTTGGCTATACCTTATGTCATACAGATATAATTGCTCCCGCCATGGGACCTGCCGGTTTTTGGTGGGGATTTATCACCGCTTTAAGCATTAATTGCCTGTGCTTCGGCTGGCGTATTATACACTTGAATCGCTTAAATTCAAGTGAGGTACATACAAAAATAAGTGCTTAAATTTTTATTTACAGATTAGAACTGCATATATTATCGGTAATAAGTCGAAGCTAGCATTGGAGAAAAAAATTATGGAAGAAAGTGCTCGTCCTTTCTCACAAATGTGGCCTTGGGTGGTTTTTGTTACCTTCATGTTTTTTTGTAATTATATGGCAAGAAGTACGCTCTCTCCTTTACTTGCTTATATTGAAGCGGATTTGAATATAAGCCACAGTCAATCCACTTCATGGCTGCTCGCTCAAGGCTTTGGTTTTGCCAGCACGCAAATTTTTACCGGCTACTTGGTAAGCTGTGTTAGCCCTCGTTTTGTGGTGGGATTTTCCACCATAGGCCTTGGAAGTGTTTTTTTGTTCATTCCCTTTATAGATAATTTTTATTATTTATGGGGTCTTTTTTTTATTTTTGGCATGATATGCGGTGTGTACCTTGGAGCAGGCATAGCCGTTTTAGGCACATTGGTCCCAAAGCAAGATTGGGGAAAAGCCATAGGAATACATGAACTTGGTCCAAATGTTGGTTTTATTGTTATTCCCATTATTGCTCAAGCTGTACTGCTTTTTGCTAAATGGTATGCTGTTTTTTTTCTGGTGGGCATCATGTCCATTGTAGCCGGCATCTCTTTTTTGCTGTTGTGTAAGGGGGGGTATACATTATCGGAAAAACCTTCGTTTAAAAGTAATTTTTCTTTGTTAAAACAAAGAAATACTTGGGTATTTTGCTTACTTATGACCGTTGGTTTATGCGGAGAGTTTGCGGTATATAGCGTCTTGCAAATATTTTTGGTGGGAGCTCAAAACTTCAGCCCGGAAAAAGCCAACACCTGGCTTTTACTTTCTCGTATTTGTACCCCCATATTCGTTATTCTGGGAGGCATTATAGCAGATCGATTGTCGTCTAAAATTGTCATTTCTATAGGGTTTTTAGCTCACTCTGTGGCATTAATACTTATGGGGTTCGGGCAGACAGAGCTTGTGGTGCTTGTGGGAGTAAACATACAACCCCTTTGTATTGCCTTTGTTTTTCCATCAATCTTCAAGCTCATTGCCGAGCACATTCACATCTTAAAACAGCCTGCGCTATTATCCATGATTATGCCATTAAGTGCCTTGATAGGAATAGGTCTTACCCCTTGGATTCTTGGCGTATGTGGTCAATATATCAGTTTTGGCGTAGGTTTTTTACTTATTGTAGCACTTTCGCTCGCGTGCATAGCTGCCTTGTTTATCATGAAAAAAACCGACATTTAAATATATGGAGACCTAAAGCCCCTTTGAGCGTTTTTTACGGCACTCGGCACAAATACCATACAGGCACATATTGTGAGATGTGGGCACAAAACCATGTTTCTTTGCAATATTTTCCTGTAATTTTTCCATTTTTTTGCTGAGAATTTCCACGGTCTTTCCGCATTTTTCGCAAACGAGATGGTCATGATGCTCTTCATGAGCCGGTTCATAGCGAACAATACCGTCACCAAGGTGTACCTCATTGGCAAGCTCGGAGTCACAAAGTAATTTCATGGTACGATATACTGTGGATTGCCCCACAGAGTTATCCACATTTCTGACCATATCATAAATTTCTTCAGTGGAAAGATGCCCTTTAGACTCCATAAAAAGTTCCACAATGCGTGCACGCTGTACAGTGTTTTTCAAACCGCTCTCAGTGACATATTTTTGGAATTGCTCCAAGTAACTTTTCATTAATGCACCTACTTTTTATTGTTTATACAAGTCACCACATTTGTAGTAAAGCTATCATTATAGCAGTCTATCGTCAAGATGTGTTATTTTTTTTTACTTGGCAAGACTGCGCTAAAAAAGTAAAAGAAGTGCATGTGCTTTATTTTTTATTCTGTTTAACCTTTAACAAGTGAGTATTCTATGAATTTTAAACGTTTATTTATTTTTGGATGTATGCTGATGGTCAGTGTACTTTTTGGCGACTTACAAAACGCAAGCGAAACAATGGCTGCCGGTAAAGCTGTAAGAATACAAACCAATATGGGTGAAATAGTTATTCGTCTCAATGCCGATAAAGCCCCGGTAACAGTGGAAAATTTTTTGAATTATGTCAATAAAGGGCATTATAATGGTACTATCTTTCATCGTGTTATTAAGGATTTTATGATTCAAGGCGGCGGCATGGATACAAATTTGCGCCCTAAACCTACCAATGCGCCCATAAAAAATGAAGCTGCCAACGGTCTTGATAATGATAAGTATACCGTAGCTATGGCTCGTACAGGCAACCCACACTCCGCCACGGCACAATTTTTCATCAACACCAAAAACAATACTTTTCTCAACTACAAAGCCCCCACTGCCGATGGCTATGGATACACGGTTTTTGGCAAAGTCATTAAAGGACAAAATGTAGTGGATAAAATTGCAGGCGTAAAAACCAGCAACCAACGTGGGCACAGCGATGTACCTGTGGAAAATGTGATTATCGAAAAAATCAGTGTCGTACAATAATTAGTGATTAGTGGTCAGTGATTAGTGGATGTAGGTGCTTCGCACACATAACAACAAATAATAAACTGTAATATTAGATATTTTCTAAAATATTTTTTTATTTGTGCGCAAAGCGCTTACCATAACTGACCACTAATCACTGACCACTAACCACTTAAAAATTACATTTAATCACAGAATTCTATGGTTAAACGTTAGTTTTTAGACGAAGCAAGCTACTACCCACTTTTTACGAAGCTTGTTTTTTGCTTAATATCCCTGATATAATAGAGAGAATAGGCAGTTCCAGTAATGGTCCGATAATGAGTGAGAGTGAAATCAGCGGCTGAGCCGGGAATGCGGCAACAGCTATGGCCAAAGCCAATGGCGAATTACGAGCCAATGTGGTAAAATGCAAAGAAATGGCATCTTTGTCATTGAAATGAAAGATTTTTTTTACTGCTTTCACCATGAAAAAAGTTATAATAAAAAAACAAATAAGTGGAATGAATAGTTTGAGCAAAAGGAGATAATTTTTTAATAAATTTTGACCTTCGGAGGCAAACATAACAATAACAGCTAAACAAAGAAATAATAATTGCAAATTGTCGCTTTGTTCCGATAAAAATTTTTTTAATCTTTCTTTGTTTCCAATAAAATTTTTGCTCAGCAATGCACAACTAAAAGGTATAACTAAAACAGTTATAATGCTGATAATTATGCTTCCCAATTTAATATGCACAATACTTCCAAAAAAAATCAATAAATATATCGGTAACAATGCCACTTGAAAAATTAAGTTGAGAGGCAATATTGCCATATTAATTTCAACATTTCCTCTGCTCAATTTTGTAAAGACAAGATACCAATCAGTGCATGGTGTTACCAATAACATCATGAGCCCTATACGAATTTCAATGGAATTTTTAAAAAAAACAATTCCAAGAAAATATGCAAGAATGGGGGTAATAATAAAATTTATAAAAAGACTGGTACCTGTGTACTTCAAGTTCAAAGTAGCTTTTTTTACTTGCTGTAAATCAACTGATAAAAATACTATAAAGAGCAGCAACATTAGAAAAATTTCCACGAAAAATATGGAAATTTTACCCAAAGGGGTGAATATTCCGAGAGTTAATCCCATTAAGGCAGCAGAAAAGATGATGATTGGCTGCAATTTACTTATTAAATGCATAGACAGACTTTTTTATACCGGATGGTATGATTTTGATATGAATAGCAAATTGTTGCTTTAAAGGATTTTATTCAAAAAATGGCGGAGGCGTATAGGAGTCGAACCTACCATGGACATTTCTA
>CAYJHV010000096.1:0-6091 GCA_964369825.1 uncultured Desulfovibrionaceae bacterium
TGCTTCAATAAGACCTACCAAACCTTTTGTTTCAATCATTCCCAATGCATCCATTATAATTCTCCTAAAAATGTTTGTCTAAACAGACGTTTATATTTTCCGAATTGCAAGTTAATAACATTGCTCTCGAAAGACCTAATTCATAATGTTATTTGCCCAAATTGGCTTGCGCTCTGTTGAGTGCCGCACCAATAAGAGAAACTTGATATATATCCTCAGCGCTACAACCACGCGAAAGATCATGCCAACAACCGTTCAAACCTTGGAGAAGCGGCCCAATTGCCGTATAGCCTCCAAGACGTTGCGCTATTTTATAACCTATATTACCGGCTTCCAAGGAAGGAAATACCAGAACATTGGCTTCACCGGCGACGGGGCTGTTTTTCACTTTTTGCGCCGCAACTTCCGGTACCATGGCGGCATCAAATTGCAATTCGCCATCCACGATAAGATCAGGGCGCACACTGCGCACCTTGCCCACCACTTCACGAATGAATTTGGCTCGAGGATGTTTTGCACTGCCGCCGGTGGAAAATGAAAGCATGGCAACCTTTGCAGCTTCACCGGTCATCAATTGGAATTGATCCGCCGAATCCACTGCCACATCCACCAATTGTTCTTCTGTCGGTTCCGGAATAACGCCGCAATCGGCAAAGACCAACACTTGGCGATGATCATAGGAGCCCACCGGAGCAATCATAAAGAAAAAGCTTGAGATGGTCTTGCCACCGGGTTTTACGCCAATGACACGCAAAGCAGCACGAATCATATCGGAGGTGGAGGACAAATTGCCGCCAACACCGGCTTCCACTTCGCCACGGCGTACCATCATAGCACCGCAGCCGGGGCCGCTGGCCATGAAAGAACGAGCGTCTTCGGCGGTGACTTGTTTGCCACTCTTGCTCATTATTTCCATGAATTCTTGAGTATTGCGCTCAAGCATGGTGGGTGATGCCGGGTCAAGCACACGAATATTAACGCTTTTTCCCACATGCCCTACTTTGCGCAAAGAATCTCGCAACAAAGAACGCACGGCGAAAGGTTTTCCCAATAAGAGTGCGTCGCCAAGACCTTCTTCGCTGAGGCGAATGGCAGCTTCCACAGCTCGCACATCTTCACCGTCGGGGAAAACTATACTGGCAGGCTTTGCCGAGCAAAGTTCAATGCAGCGTCCAAGTAAGGAAAATGGCTTACCCTTAACCGGGGTTGCAATGCCGTTCTTGGTATTTTGTGCTGTCATTTGTGCGCTTTGCATTTATGCCTTCCTTACGCTGGCAAGATCTATGCCTTGCTCGGCAGCAAAAGTTAAGAGCATAAGCACATACACCGCTGAACTTAAGCGATTTAAAGAGCACAAGACATCCATATTTCTGGAGCAGGAAACGCCAACCACTTCCACTTCACGCACGCTGGCACGAAGCCAATTTAAAAGTGCCACATTGCCGCCCATATTGCCTTGCGCCACCAAGTGATCTATACCCAAATATTTTTTGGGTTCACGAGAAATGACATAAAGTGTGGGCACATCCATGCCGCCCATACCTTCGGGGCATACGCTTTGACCGGTCACTTCACCTTGTAAGGTGAGCATAACCCAAGTGTGCAAATCTTGTAAGCATTGCTTCAAGAAAGCAGGTCTTCTGTCCTTGGGGTCAAATTGTGTTTGTACCAGCACCAATTGCGCAAGCAAAGTGTCAAGCTTACCACGCATGGTCACCGCAGGATGATTTTTGGGCACTTGTACGCCATCTTCAATGTAGGTAAGCTCTTGGGCAGGATTGCAAGCAGTGGTTGCACACGCAACGCCGCCGCACGCATTACCTTCAGCACTTGCGCCCACATTGTCATCTTGAACACTTATATGTTGGGCACGGGCATATTCTGTGGCAGATGGCGTCAAACGCTCACCTTTTTGCAGCACCAAGGTACCGCCATTGCCCACATTGCGTGCTCTTATATCTTCTTCTGTCAGAAAGTTCATGATTTTCTCCTAAAATATACCAATCATTTGGTGAAGGAACTGGTCACAAAGCACACTTCGCCTTGAGCTGTCAAGATGACGCTGGTTCCTTTGCGCATACGTGCCGCACCGCCGTTCACCAAGGTAACCGCACTGCCATTTTGTGAAATTTGCACAGTCCCCTTAGTCACCACTAAAACTTCGTCATGGGAAAAAGTCCAATCAAGTGAAGCGTTGGCAAAACAAAAACGGGTAACTCCGGGACCATTTTCACCGGGCAAAAGTGCTTCTTCAATGTTCATTTCACCTTGCACGGAAATACTGGGAGCGTTAACCGGAAAGGGTACCACGTCCACACCGTTTAAGGTGGCAGAACCGCCGGAAGGTGCGGCGCAAGCTGCACTTGGTGTATGCATAACTTCTGAAACCACCTGTGCCACTGTCTGTGCCATATTTGCGGCAGGATTTGCAGCAGTATTTGTTCCAAGTAAGCTTTGCAACCTTGCCACCACTTGTTCAGCCACTTGCCCTGCCATATCCACCGATGAAACGGCAGAAGATGCAGAAGGTGCGGCATTACCAAATTGTGGTGCAGGTGTTGACCAGCCTGCTTGCACAGGATTTGCACCATTATTTATATTGTTTGTGTTCATAGCATTCCTATGAGTTGTTAATTGGTTTTGGGCAATGACAGCATTTTGCACAGGCATTTGAGCTTGAACTTGTGAACCAACTCGCAGAACAATTCCAAAAAGTTTGGCATCGTCCTTGGCTTGCGGGGTGATGATGGCTCCTTCCGAAACCACAATTTCTTGCAGACCTGCTTTTCTGGCATCGGCAATACTTTGCCCTGTTATAAGTTCTTTCATTGTATTTTTAGCCTTTTCGCTGTATATACGTATGTTTTTATATGTTTAGCTTTTGGATATTCAAAATCAATGTACAAAGGCATTACATTTAATTACTGCCAATACATTAATTTCTCTTTATAAAACAACCACTCATCACTAAACACTGACCACTATCCACTAAGAACTAACTACTTACCGCTTGTTTTAGTGACGACGGGTTTTGCCTTGGCAGCGGCACGAGCAGCAGCTTTGGCAGCTTTTTTAGCAGCTTTTTTGGCATTAATGGCAGCAAGAAGTTTGAATAAATCATGACCGTCATCGGGACGGGCAATGACATTGTGAGCCAACAAAGTCCCTTTAGCCAAAGCCACGGCACAACCCACATCCACAGCAGCCTTACACGCTGCCACATCACCTTCACAAATGATGGCCACAATGGGACCATCCACTTTATGCACGCATTTGATGACCACATCGGCACCTTTAGCCATGGCATCTGCCGTTTCAATGGCAGCCACATAGCTTGAAACTTCCACAAATCCTTGTGCATTATTATTCATTTCTTTACTCCTTAACAGAAGGGACAACCAAAACTATGGTCTTTCCATAATCTGCTATTAAATTACATAATCTGATCAAAAAAAGCATCGCTTGGGCGTGGAATCACAGTTTTGCGTACCAATAACCCCTCCATGCCGGCACTGTAAGCGGCTGCATCCACAGCAGCTTGCACTGCCGCCACATCGCCGCCTATGAGCACAAAGGCTTTGCCTCCAAGACCAAGAGCAGTACGCACTTCCAAAATCTGCACGTCGGAAGCCTTGGCTGCGGCATCGGCTGCCTTTACGGAAGCGGCAACAGAAAATGTTTCCACAACGCCAAGAGCCGCTCTTTCCTTAATTTGTATACAGCCGGACATGGCACTGATCACATCACTGTGAATGTTAGGAATAACAAAGCCATCGGCAACAGTTTCCGGTGCTATTTCACGTCCTGCACTGACTGCTGCTTCCACTGCTGCCACATTACCTGTTATTGCCGCCAAAAATTTTCCGGGGCAAATGGTCTTAAAAAATATGGGGGTTACGTCGGCAGTTTTAACCATAATATCTGCCGATTCCATCCCTGCGGCAATGCTGGTATATTCCAGCATACCCACGGCACCGCCTGCTAATATATCCATCATAAAATTACTCCGCAAGAATGGTTACATGCGTATCAACGGCTTTTACTGTACCGTTAACACTGGCATGTATTTTTGCCCCAAGGGCTTTTTCAGGTATTTCACCAATAAGCTGACCACAGTGCACCTTATCACCCACATTAACACATGCTATGGAGGGTGCACCTATATGCTGATGCAAAGGAATGCGTACTTCACCCGGCTTAATAACACCAATATAAGGTGTTTGCAGGTAAAGATATGGCAAAATCCCAAGCCTTGCCGCAAGGCGTTTGGAAGGAATTTTACGATACGCACGCATAGCCGTATTGGACTCACGAATTTCTCGGCTTCCTTCGTAATTTTTCTTCTCGGCACGCATGGACGCTTTCACCGCTTGATTGATACGCCTTGGGCTCATGCCCATGGGACAGGCAAATTGTTCACAAGCGCCACATTCACAGCAAATCATGGCTTGTGCGGCTTTTTCGCTACAAAGTTCCGTACCGGAAGCAAAGGCTTGCATGACTTGATGCGTCTCAAAGGGATGACCGATAAGATTACGAGGGCAAAGATCCGAACACATGCGACATTGAATGCACGCCGATGCCGCTCTCTTGCGCATAACATTTTTTTCCAAGGTGGCATTTTTATGTAAATGATGTCCCTCCGGCAAAACAATAATGCCGCCGGTGGTTTTAGTCACCACATATTTGGCAAGATTTTCCATACCAACAACCACCGGGCCCATCATGGGGCCACCCATAACGAAAACAGGTCTTGCCGGCAAAACACCGCCGCAAGCTTCAAGTAATGAAGTAATGGGAGTTCCAAGAGGAGCATTCAACACCGAAGGATTACGAACCTCCCCGGTGACGGTAATAGTCTTTTCCGTAATGGGCTTGCCTTCAATGGCACCTTGCACGTGCATAAGCGTGGCTACGTTGGCAACCACAGTTCCCACATGTAAAGGAATACCCAACGGCGGCACACTACGTCCGGTCACTTCACGTACCAAAATTTGTTCATCGCCGGCAGGATAAAAATCATCCAACAAAAAAACTTCGATATTAAAGGGTTTCGCTGCTTCTTGAAGCATGGGAATAATATCCGTATGCTTTTTCTTCAGTGCCAGCACCGTGCGCTTTGCACCCACCGCATCCCCAAGCGCGCGTAAACCACGCAGCATGGGGGCGGTGTGATGCGCCATAATATGATGATCGCTGTGCAAAAGCGGTTCACATTCACAGCCATTGGCTATGACTGTATCAGCGTCGGCATTGTACTTGACATGAGCCGGAAAACCGGCACCGCCTTCGCCCACAATACCGCCATTGAGCACAGCTTGAATTAAGGCTTCTTTTTGCATCATTCTCTCTTATTTTTATTACAATTATTTAGCGAGATGAAGGGAAAAAAGGCATGAAGGGCATGGCTGTTCCCATGGGAATATTTCTTTGCATGGCCATGCTGGGCTTGGATTTATTACCATAGCCGTCGAGCTTCAGTATCTTTGCAGCCGTTTCATACATAACTTTTCTGCGAACATCATCTTTCAAATTCATTTTGTTATAAATACTGATGGCTTCTTCTTGCTCCACAAAAGGATGTGCCGAAGCAAAAACCACTTTGTCACCGATAAAGGTATTTAAGCCTTGCACATAAACATCGGCCATGGGTGCCAATTCATATTCGGATAAATCCATATAAACATTAGCATTACGCATACAAGTAAATACAGCTTCATTCACGAAAGGATAACCGCCATGGCTCATGATGATGGTAAGTTCAGGGAAATCTCTGGCCACTATGTCCACTTGACGTGGGTCAATATAGTCCACCACGGCACGAGGCACTTGAGGTGGCGGGGCAGTTGTTATAAACACAGGAATATCCAGCTCGCAGCACTTTGTATACAAAGGATAGTAACGAGCATCGTTTGGCGGAATATGTGCCAAATAAGGGTCGGTGGCAATACCTCTCATACCAAGCTCTTCTACAGCACGTACAATTTCCTTGACTTCATTCATACCTTTATGTGTGTCAATACCCCAAAAGCCTATGAATAATTCGGTATAGGCACGCAAAAATTCCAACACGCTTTCATTGTTGGTGGGG
>CAYJHV010000097.1:0-6036 GCA_964369825.1 uncultured Desulfovibrionaceae bacterium
TCAGTACCCATACCGGCATTGGCCATGGCTTCAAAAGTGTTCTTGGCTTTGAGTAAATCTCCACTTTGCAAAGCCGCTTCCGCTAAAGCCTGTTGCACAACAAGGCTGTGCCCTTCGGGTACTTTAGGGAGAAGTGCTTCCAAAACAGGAATGGCTTCTTTATACTTTTGAGCAGCAATAAGCGCTTGACCTTGATTAAGACTTGCAAGTAAACCCACAGCGCCGTCAGTATCCATACCGGCTAATTTTGCATAAAACTCAGCCGCTCTATCGTATGATTTTTCAAGCATACTAGCTTCTGCCTGTGCCAAAATAATGGCAAGATGTAAATCTTGCGGAGCTTTTTTTAGGAATTCTTCCAAGGCATTGATTTGTTCCTCACCTTTTTTGCTCGAAGTTATGGAGTCAAATGCCGATTGTGCTTCCAACATATTCTTATTCTGATACCAATTATAAGCACCAAGACCTGCCACAACCAGTACAAATAATCCAAGAATTAACATGATTTTTAAGGCATGTGTGGTCAAAAATTGTAAAAAAGGCGCAGCTTCACCGGAAACTTCTGTTTGTAATTCATTGAGTAAGGGGGCATTCATATTTTGAGCCACTTGTGGCGCATGAGGTTTTGGAAACTGTGGTGCAGATTTATTGGACATGAAAAAAACTCCTTCAACTAAAATAAGTCTGTTCACATACCCGATAAAATACCGATTTGTCAAGATAAGATATTTTTGATATAAGATCAAAATTTTAATATATATTTTTTAGTGACGACCATTTAGAATTGTAATAATGGGATAAGCCAAAAAATATGATTATTACATAAGTTTTAGTTAATCATTCGAATTCAAAGCAATTTTTTATTTACGCAGTAAATAAAAAATTGCGCGTGAAAGTTTTTTGGAAAGGGGGTCTGGGGGAAGAACCTTTTGTTCACAAAAGGTTTTCCCCCAGAAAATTTTTCAAATCTGAATTCGACTTTTATTAAGTGCTATTAAAGCAGACAATACTTTTGCCCTTGCGCTTTCACTTATGGTAAAACGCAGATTTTTATTTTTGGGTAAATAAGCAACATTATGGAATCCGTGTTCTAATTTTATGGGTTTAAAACCATAAGCAGTCAGTAAAGTTTCATTCAGCTTTATTTGCACTTCTCGAAGTTCTTGGATGGGCGGCGACATTATATTTGGATTATGGAAATCATTATAAAACTTTGTCATACCTTTATCATTGCCGAGCATATACTGTGCCCGTAGATGAAAAAATTGTTTGCCGATTTTTGATAACAGTATGTTATCATGTTTAAATATATCTTGTGGGAAGGGAAATGTTTCAAAAATATCTCCATGTGTGTATCGAAGGTCTTGCTTGAGGCGTGAGCCAAACTCCCAAGCCCACACCGTATGTAGATCCGATGAAAGACATGCTAAAAGAGCAAAACTTTGTGATGCCATGACGCACAGTGAGTTGGCAAAGATAGCGGTATTGGGAACCAGGGTAAAACAAGGATATTTTGTGGCACCGGTCACAAAGACAATGACATTTTCAAGATTTTTTTGTGTGGAAAGCCAATTTTTGGGGTGTTTATCAAAATATTGTTCGCGTCCGATGGCATGGAAGAGTTCGGGGCGTGGTCTTAGGTATCTCCACCAAAATTCTTTGGCTCCTTTATCGGTTTTGAATGATCTTTCAGTTTGAATATTTTTTATATATTTAAATGCTTGTGCATATGAAGCTGCTTTGTCTTTGGGCCAATCCCAAAAGTTTATAATTTTCCTTTGTGGGCTATGATTTGGATTTTTATTAACTTCTTCACCTATTAAGTAGTCAAAGACCACGGCACAAGAAGGATCATTTTGCTTTTTCCATTGCATGAGAGTTTGTTTGTCCACAATAAAACCTGCACTGAGGCTGATGACGCCTTGAAAGACCATGTTTTGATTTTCCGGCAGCTTGTGCGGCATTGTATATTTTCTTTCATTGAGGGCAGAACTTATAAATTCAACTTGCTTGTGGTTAATATACTTGGCAGCACTCCATTTTCCTTTGCAAATGTGTACTGTGCTGGTGACCACTTTTGCTTTCCCCGGCCAAAGTATATTGGGAGTGGCATGGTAAATGGTCGAACCAAGATTCAGTATGCACTCAAGCCCTACTTCTCGAGTTTTACCTTCGCTGATGGTATTGACGGCAATGATACCGCAAGTTGCTTGCTTTGTTAATAAGTCATGCGCTCGAAGTATAAAGTAGGCAACTAAATCCGCCGAGCTTTTTTTTTCATGGGCAATATGAGTAACAAGGTAATTTCTATAATTTTTTCCAAGTACACCGCTCAGCTTTTGCCCGCCCATGAAGGGGGGATTTGTAATGATGGCGTCAAAACCGCCACACTTAAAAACTTCCGGAAATTCTAAAATCCAATGGAAAGGCTTGCAAGGTGTTTTTTCTGTGGAAATGGGAAAATGTAACGGTGTTTTACCATTGTCTTTCAAATAGGCTTGTAATTGTGGCAGCATATTTTTGAGGGCATTGTCGTATATTTTTTCTTTTCCTTGGGCAGTCAGAGTTTCAACAATTATAATATCAGCCAGATATTTTAGATGTTTAAGCTTGTGTTTGCTTTGAATGAGTAAATTTTGTATTTTTTTTCTGTCTTCTTCGCATTCAATAGTGCTGTTTTGAATTGCTGTACGTAATTGCACTGCTTCGTCCATGGCGATTTGAATACCTGCTGTACAGTTTAAAATTTTGTACTTGTTGTGAGAAAATAGTGAAAATGTCTGTAATTGTTTAAGGTGAGTTATGCCCAGTAAACTATCGCCAATACACAAATTATGATTTAAGCAAAGAAAAGGTTTCTTTGTGCTTGCTGTTATCAACCACAAAGAAAGTTGAGCCAATTCCACTGCCAAAGGATTTTTATCTACCCCATATAAGCATTTTTGTGCAATTAAACGCCTTGCAATCAACAAGCGTTCATCCTTTGCGCAAGGTAAAGACAGTTCTGTCTGTTTTGATTTTTGTGTATTTCCGTGTATATTTATAAAATAACCTTGGCTTTCTTCCTCTTGCCATGCTTCGACTATCTTTTTTGCAAGCCATTGACATACTTCTAAAAGAAATGCTCCTGAACCCATGGCAGGATCGCAGATTTTTAATGATAAAAGCTTGCCGGAAGGTTTTAAATATTGTTTATTTTGAGGCTTATTGCCCATAAAACCTTCATAAACAAGAGGCTCGAGCGTTGTTTTAACAATATTTTCTGTCAATGCGTGTGGGGTATAATGTGTGCCGGAGTTACGTCGTTGGGAACTTGAAACCACAACAAGGCTTTGCGCAGGATGTATGCCAAAATTTCCCCATATATCTTGTTTCACCACATGCGCAAAAGGTTTTATTCGCTGTGCTAATTGTAAATTACCATGACAATTGGTGAAGATTGTATGAAATGTTGCCTCATCAACGTCTTTATTCAATGCATTGTCTACATAAGTTTTGCTGCGCCGGGTGAGTGATGCAAGCATGGTTGAAAGCTTTGTAAAATTGTCTTGGTGTGATTTTTCCAATTCCGTAAGATTAATATAGATATTGTCACTTCTTGATGCTCCTTTAAGCTCTAAAATATCATTTTCACAGCGCTGAACGGTATAATCCAACAATTCTTCATAGATATTGCCAATGAACCCTTCGGTAAAGTTTTTGTATGAAAGCACGATGTTTTCATTTTTTCCATGCAATATTTGCAGAGATTTAAGCAAAATAAGTACGGTATGATCGTCAATGAGCCCTGATTGTACACAATTATTTGAGTGTAAAGTTACTTCACCTTGAAGGAAGGGGAAAAATTTACGATTAAAAAAAGCTGTGTTAAGAGTCGATAAATTGAGTAATGAATCATCCATGCCTTGATATATTCTTTTGAAAACAGCAAGAATACGTGGCCAAGCGGTACAGTTATTTTTTAATATTTCATAACCATATATATTTGCTTGGTTTTCTAATTGTTCCCTTAAGGTAGAAATGGCATGATGTTTATCGTAAATTGCTTCCCCAAGTGGCAATAAACCTTTTGCTTCGGCACAAAGAATACAAGCAAGACGTAGCATCACAGCTAATCCTGCCTCATAAAGTTCATCTGGCTTAATGTGCTGTAAAAGCAATCTATTATGAGCTGTATCAGCCTTACCTAAAGCATTTACAAACACTTGCACAGCATGTTTTACCTGCTGACAAAGCTTTGATTTGACATCTTCATTTAATTTTGTAGCGATTTCACAATGTAACATACTGTCTCTTGCTTTCTTCCGAACGAAGCTCTTTGTCAAGAACAATTTAAAATTGTAAAATTAAGTTACATGGTAATTAGGTTCTGTCTACACAAGATGATTTTTCGTGTTATATCAAGGAAGATGAACAGGCTTTGAGGCAATTTAGCATATGTGAACGAAATTTAGTAGCTTTAATTTTTAAAATATATTTAAAGTGTTTACGTAATGTCAAGACTTGTAAAGACCGTGCAACAAATCGGAATCTGAAAAAAATATTTATATCCACATTTATTTCTTGATTTATAATTTCGCACATGTTAAGTTAAAATACTTTAGCCAATTCTAATTCTCAACACAAAGCACTAAAGTCAATATCATTCTTCAATAAATTAAATTATATTTTTTAAATACACTTTAGCCTCAAGGAGCTCCGTATGTTGTCAAAAAATGCCATAGGCAACCTCATCAATCGTTACAAAGCTGTTCTTAAAAAATGTCGCATCCTCAACACTTTTGGTTCATTAGCTCTGTATACAGCCCTCACAACGGGTGCTGTCATGGGCGCAGCAAGCAATGCCCATGCCGCCGGCAATGTGGAAGAGATCATCGCGCGCATTACCTCACAGCAATCATCGGCTCCGCAAGGCTCACTGGGTTATTATAACAACATCGAACTGGTACAAGAAGGCGGTACAGAACCTGCTACAAGCGACTACACTTTCAAAGTCACTGCCACCAACGATGCCGGTAATGATGTCATCCTCTACTTTGCCGTAAAAAATGCTGACGGTACGCCGGTGTCAAGTACAGGGCGTGTCGCCGGTGTAAGTAATATCGACTACACCCGAAACTTCATAGGTAATAATACAAGCAGTAGCGGCGGCGGTATGTATAATTCCGGCTCCATTACCATTAATGGAATAACCGGTGATTTCATCGGCAATGCAGCCAGCGGCGGCGGCGGCATGTATAACGATGCTAGCTCTAATACTATCACCATTAATCAAATGACCGCAGATTTCATCGGCAATACAGCCAACTACGGCGGCGGCATGTATAATGATGCTATTGACACCAACAGCATCATCGAAATAGGCACTCTTGATGCTAGCTTTATGAGCAATAAGGCCAGCTACGGCGGCGGCATGTATAACTATGCGTCTTCCACTGGCAGCAGTATTAGCATTGACACCTTACAAGGGGATTTTATTGGTAATATAGCCAATACTAACGGCGGCGGCATACATAATGTATCTAGCGCCAGCATCCGCATTGGCTCCATTAAAGGAAATTTTGAGAACAATACAGCCGGTGATTACGGCGGCGGCATATATAACAGAGCTTCCGGCAACGACAGCAGCATCCAAATCGACAGATTAGAAGGGGACTTTATTGGCAATACAGCCGGTGTTGACGGTGGCGGTATTTATAATTACTCTAGAAGTACTATCGACCTCATTCTTGGTTCATTCATTGACAATAAGGCTGGCACGAACGGCGGCGGTATTTATAATTTCAGCAGTAGTAGCAGCATCAACCTCATCCTTGGTTCATTCATGGACAATGAAGCTGGCACGTCCGGCGGCGGTATATATAACTGGCAAGGCACCATTGGCATAGGTGCTAAAGCAGGGCAAGTATCGCTCTTTTCAGGTAATACGGCAGGTGGTGTTGCCAATGCCATTTATAATGAAGCCGGTACTATTTACCTTAATGCCGACTTAGGCGGTCTTGTGCTCTTTGAGGATGCCATTACAGGTTCTAGCGG
>CAYJHV010000098.1:0-6036 GCA_964369825.1 uncultured Desulfovibrionaceae bacterium
TTAGATACCTTGCGCAGTCCCATTACCAATGCCGGCTATGAACTTTTGGAAGAATGAATACTATGCAATCTATTGATAATATACACTTACCCATAGGTATTTTTGATTCCGGTGTAGGCGGTCTTACTGTGCTGAAAGCCATACATGAAGCCTTACCTGCCGAAGATCTACTCTATCTTGGTGATACGGCACGTTTACCCTATGGTACCAAAAGTGCTGATACAGTAGCCGCTTATGCCTTACAAGCCAGCGCAAAACTGGTGGAGCGTGGCATAAAAATGCTAGTCATTGCCTGCAATACGGCAACGGCAGCCGCACTTCCCATTTTAAGCACATCATTTGCCCCCTTACCTGTGCTTGGAGTTATTGAACCTGGCGCCAAAGCGGCAGTCAATGCCACAAAAAATGGTCATATTGCCGTCATTGCCACTGAGGGTACCATCAACGGCAAAGCCTATCATCGTGCCATTGCCGGGCTTAGGCAAGATGTGCGCATTACGGCAAAAGCTTGCACGCTCTTTGTACATCTGGCAGAAGAGGGCTGGACTCAAGGAGACATTGTGGAAAGTGTAGCAAGACGTTATTTGCAAGATATTTTTCTAACCCCAAACGACGAAAATCGTCCCGATACTTTGCTGTTAGGTTGTACACATTTCCCTCCATTACGTCCGGCACTTGAAAATTTACTTGGAAAAAATGTTGTACTGGTTGATTCGGCAGCCACCACAGCCGAAGCGGTTCGTCATGCTCTAGAACTACGTTTTTCCTTAAGAAATGATAATCAAGGTCAATGTCAATTTCTAACAACTGACGATGCTGAACGTTTTGCACGGGTTGGAACACTATTTTTAGGTAAAAAACTACAGAATAGGCATGTTTTGCATATGGACATATGACAAAATTTGTATATACTCCCGTCCATGCCAATTTTATGAAAGGATAAATGCATTATGACATATACCCCTGTCTCCATGATTCCGGGGCCGACTCAGGTACCATTTGCTGTGCGTGAGGTACTGAGCAGAGATTATGGACAAAATGAGGAAGACTTCCTTCCCTTGTATACGGCTACCAATGCCCTTCTAGCTCAAATTATGGGTACTAAACAAAGTGTTATTACCATGACCGGCGAGGGTATGCTGGCATTGTGGGCAGGACTTAAAAGTTGCCTCTTACCCGGTGATAAAGTGCTTGCCATTGAAACAGGCGTTTTTGGTCAAGGTATTGGAGAAATGGCAGCCGGTCTTGGCTGTGACGTGTGCTTTGTGAGCTTTGAGTACGGCGAAACCATTTCCAATGCCACAGCTTTTGAGCGCATAGAAAAAGCCATAGCTGAACATAAGCCGGAAATGATTACCGTGGTACATTGCGAAACACCTTCCGGAACTTTAAATCCCTTGGGAGAACTTGGAGCTTTAAAGAAAAAGTACGCTGTTCCCTTGCTTTATGTGGATGCCGTATCAAGTCTTGGCGGAACTGCGGTGAATATGGACGCTAATGGTATTGATATTTTACTTGGCGGTTCACAAAAATGCTTTTCGGCACCGCCCAATATCAGCATTATGGGCTTAAGCCATGCCGCATGGGAAAAAGCTGAAAAAGTAAATTATGCCGGCTATGATGCCATTTTGCCGTGGCGCAATGTATTGGAAAACAAGCTTTGCCCATATACTCCTTATATGCATGGAGTGGCCGCTTTGCATTGTTCCTTGGCTGAACTTATGCAAGAAGGTTTATCGGCTGTATTTGAACGCCATGAAAAAGCAGCGCAGTGTTGTCGTCAAGGTCTTGCCAACCTTGGCATTAAGCTTTGGACAACAGAAGACGCTGTAAATTCACCAACGGTTACCGCCGCTTACATTCCTGAGGAATTTACTTGGCAAAAATGGCAAAAAGCTTTATACGAACAGGGTCTGCACGTTGGAGGATCCTTTGGTCCCATGCATGGGAAAGTTTTTCGCTTAGGGCATATGGGCAGTCAAGCGCATACTTCTCTTGTACTACAAGCACTCAATGCCATTGATAAGGTTTTGCGGTAAAACAAAACTATTTTTGAGTTAATTCTTAATCGAAGTCCTTAAGCTCATGGGGAGCTTTTGGATATTATTTTTTAGAACCCTTTATTTTCTTTTTGGAGAATAACATGACTAAAGCTGAATTAGTAGAAAAAATTTATGCCAAGGCCGGTCTTCCCACAAAAACCATGGCAGAAGGTGCTTTGGATGCTGTTGTTGCATGTGTACGTGATGCCTTGGTTGCCGGTGAATCAGTAACTTTCACAGGCTTTGGCACCTTTAAGGTTAGTGAACGTGCCGCTCGTAAAGGTCGTAACCCTCGCACCGGTGAAGAAATCGACATTCCGGCCAGTAAAGTTGCCAAGTTTACTCCCGGCAAACAATTGAAAGATGCATTGAATTAAGAAATTATACATAAAATATATTGAATATTCGAGCTTCATATAAAAAACCACTTTCTAAATATTCCGGAAAGTGGTTTTTTTGTCTTTAAGAATCCAACATAAATTTAGTCTTTGCTTTATAAAAATACTTATGCTATAAAACATTCTCTCAAAAACGTTTTTGCGTATACATAGTAATTTCATATGAAATCACTATGTTGATCACGATAGCAGACAAGCACTGCGTAGGCATAATAAATGCTGTTTTATTATACCCAAACTTGCCTTAAAAAAGTTGCCATAGAATGTCAGCTTAAAATGCTATTGCTAAAGTATTCATTTAAAAAGGAGAAAAATCATGCTCAGAGAAAGTGCTGAAGTTGAAGAATTAACCATGGAAAAAGCTCGTGGAGGCAAAGGTGCCATGCAAACTCGTGTTCTTTTACGTGAAAACGAGTTTAGCCAAAAAGGGCGCATGTTTAACCACTCAACCTTAAAACCCGGCTCGTCTGTTGGGTATCACATACATAAAGGTGATTTTGAAGCCTACTATATTTTGAAAGGTGAAGGACTGTATACCGAAAATGGCGTTGAGTACCAAGTTCGAGCAGGAGATGTTACTTTATGTAAAGACGGCGAAAGCCATGGTATTGAAAATACAGGAACAGAAGATTTAGAATTTATCGCTCTTATTCTTTATTCCTAATACTATATAATTGTATAAATAAATGTACCTTAAGCCCCGTCACCTAAAGCTTAAAATGACGCGGCTTGAGGTACGAAATATTTTATTTTCACTTTGTTACTGCTTCAAAACTATAGCCTTTGTCTGCTTTTTTTACCAAGAGAGCACCGGAACCATCCAAATGCATACCGGCAACTTTAATTTTATTTTTACTTACAAAATCTAAAAGTTCAAGGCGAGTTTTTCTTGCCATATCAGAATCCACGTCAAAAACCACACTCACTTCAGGTTTTGGCATTTGTATGCTCTGTACATGTACTATATCGCCCCAAATTAACAGCGCATCTTCTCCATGTCCCACAAAAAAAGCTGTATGCCCGGGAGTATGTCCATAGGCTGCCAAAGCACGAATGCCATCCAGCACTTCTTTGCCTTCTTTGTCAGGTGAATAATGCGGTATGTCGGCAGATACCATTAACCCCACGGGATCAAAAGTTTTGATTTTACTACCATAAGCATCAATGACCCTTTGTGCCTTGGCAAAACCACTTTGTTTCACCTTGGGCAATGCCGCTTGAATTTCTTTATCTGTCCAATATTCAAGCTCTTTCTTTGCTACAAAAACATCGGCATTGGGAAAAGCAATGATATCTTTTTGCAACAAACCACCAATATGATCACCATGCAAATGAGTTAAAAGTACTGTATCAATGTCTTTGGGGTCAATGTTTAAGTTTTTGAGATGCGCAAAAAGCTGCGTCCCAAAACCGGCATCCACCAGAACAGTATGCTTTGGTCCACGAATTATAAAAGTTTTGAGGTACATGGGAAAATTTTTCGAAGGAAATAATTTATCTATGTCCTCATCTTGAGCATTTTTAAGGATACCGATATTTGCGGCAAGATTATCCTCCGGCAAAACATAGACTTGGTATTTCCCAACCTTATACTCACTGCCGCTCACTGCGGCATACACAAAACTTGTATTGATAAACAATCCAAGTACCAGCACAAAAAGAATTCTTGTGAACTTTGCCATCCTTTTTCCTCCGGATTAAAATCTCCGCACAATGATTGTCAAATATAAATTATGCGTGTAGATTAAAAGATACAAAAAATTGCCGGAAAAGCAGAACTTGAGCTTTTCCGGCAATATAATAAATTGAGTAAATAAGTATAAAAACTCAATCTTTCAAGCTATTAAACTATGCGGAAGCTGTCCACCAAGGTGCAACGACGCAGGCGCACAAAGGTGCGTGCATAGGTTACGCCTTCACCGGTAGGCGTAGAAATGGTCATGGAAGTCCAACCTTCACCGCCGGCACCAAGGGCGGCAATGTGCGGTCCGTTTTTCACGAAGAGGCTGGTATTCATGGCCACAGCCATTTTGTGCATATTTTCAATATTGCGGCTGTGCATACCGGCAGTATGCAAAAGTCCGCGCTCAAGCTTAAGGGCTATATTGATGGCTTCGTCCACATTATGCGCACGCACAATGGGAATCACCGGCATCATTTGTTCAACTTTTGCCCACACATAATCGCTGTCAAAACCTGCATCCACAAAGAGTAAACGGCAGCTTTCAGGCACTTGAATGCCTGCTTCGGCAGCGATTTTGGCAGCATCACGTCCAACCCATTTGGGGTTGGCAGCGGGATTGTCACCGGGATAATTACGCAATGCGAAACGAGCGATTTTATCGGCTTGTTCGAGGGTGATTTCAAAGGCACCAACACGCTTTAATTCTTCTTTGAAAGCATCGGCAACGGCATTAACACAAATGATTTCTTTTTCATCGGCGCAAATGATATTGTTATCGAAGGAAGCACCGTCATAAATGCTACGAGCGGCTCTTTCAAGGTTTGCCGTTTCATCCACCACCACAGGAGGATTACCTGCACCGGCAGCCATAAGGCGCATATTGGTATGTTTGCGAGCGGCTTCCACCACAGCTTCACCACCTGTAACCACCAAAAGATTTAATCCGGGATAGGAGAAAAGCTTTTGAGCAATTTCGATGCTTGGTTCACGTACACAGACCATCAAATTTTGAATGCCTGTGGCTTCAAAAATAGCCTTATTCAAAACTTGAATGGCTTTTTGGGTCACACGTTTAGCAGCGGGATGCGGTGAAAAAATAATGGAGTTACCGGCAGCAATCATGCTGATACCATTGTTAATAACCGTTGCAGCAGGATTTGTGGACGGAGTCACGGAAGCGATAACGCCCCAAGGAGCATTTTCAATAAGACTCATACCTGCATCGCCGGTGATGGCTTGCGGAGCAAGAACTTCTGTACCGGGAGTACGTTCTGCCACCAAAACATTTTTAGCGATTTTGTCATCAACACGTCCCATGCCCGTTTCCGAAACGGCCATTTCAGCCAACATACGAGCTTCGGCCACGCCGGCTTTACGCATGACGGCAACAACTTTGTCACGCATGGCAATGGTTCTGATGGCCGGGTACGATTTTTGAGCAGCAGCCACTGCCCCGTCCAAAGTATCAAAAATTCCGTAATCACCTTGAGCTTCCACAGAGCCTGCACCGGCTGCTGCTGCGCAAGGTACGTTGGGGGTGCCCATACGGCGCATAACTTCTGAAACTATGCGTTCTACCATATCTTGTTGTGCTTGCATTTTTATTCCTTACCAGTCTTTGAGAACAGTGTTTTTCCACGGCTTGAGAGTTGGTCCACAATACCCACTATGGCCAAATCCACCGGTGCGTTTTC
The DNA here is from genome assembly GCA_964369825.1 of uncultured Desulfovibrionaceae bacterium. Lineage (GTDB taxonomy): Bacteria > Desulfobacterota > Desulfovibrionia > Desulfovibrionales > Desulfovibrionaceae > CAYJAD01. Next base: position 5,819 of record CAYJHV010000098.1, read on the forward strand.
ACCCACAACTTTGCGAGCGGAAGATCCACGCACCAGCACCACAATTTCGCCTTCACCGGCGCCAATCACATCGATGGCCACGTCTGTTTGTCCGGTAGATTGACCTGCTTTATCTAAAATATCTACCAAAAGCAGAGCATTATGCGGCATTTCTGACGCTCTCACCGTGGAAACCACTTGTCCGGAAATTTTTCCTATTTCCATATTTACCTTCGCTT
>CAYJHV010000099.1:0-5965 GCA_964369825.1 uncultured Desulfovibrionaceae bacterium
AAGATGCCAGCGGAACCGGCATTGTGGAAATCGAGCGCAAAGCATGGCGTGGTGTCAACGTTAACGCTAATGATACTGTGAAATTATTAATAAAAGTAGACAAGGATTGGGGTAGCACAGAGCTTGAAGCTAAAAGTGTTACTGTTGTAGCTCAATAATTTTTCTAAAAAAACCTTTGTAGTCGAATATTTTTTGGGGGATAACCTTTTGTGAATAAAAAGTTATCCCCCAGACCTGTTTTGCTCTTGATTTGCGTAAAGCTCTTAAGCTCACTAACGCCTTTGGTGATCGTCGAGTCGATCTTTCCAAAAAACTTTTTTTATTTCTTAAACAAATAGGGTAGTTATTTAAAACCTTACAATTGTGATACCAACAACCTCTCCCCGGCTTGTAAATCACTGTTTTTCTTTTTGTTTAATTTTAATAATTGCCTGATGGTCAAATTATACTTACTGGCAATGGAAGTTGCGGTGTCGCCACGTTTCACCACATAAGTACGTTTGCGGGAATTATTATTTTTAGAGCCGACAAGATAACCATTACGTGGAATCTTCAATTTTTGACCTATACTCAACGTACTATTTTTGTTAATTTTATTAAATTTAGCCAATGCCAGCGTACTTACATTATGACGCTCGGCAATACGTGAAAGGCTGTCTCCTCGCTTTACAATATATGCTCTTGCCTGTACATTTCTCCTGCGTGGCGGAGGACTGTGTACTCTTGGGGCAATATCGGCATAAGATGGGCTTGTATTCATCTTGGTATTTGACTCGGCAAATCTTTTGGCATCGGCATGTTGACTGACGGGCACATAGACATACGTTGTCCGATTGCGATGCGTTGTATGCTTTTTATGTGCTGCATTTATATGGCGAAATTCTTCATAGGGAACGCCTATGGCGCGTGCCAATCTACGTAAATCCGTCCCCGGTCTGACGGCTAGGCGTACATGCTGTGCGGCTTTGTTATGATCCACATGACTAAAACCCAATGCTGTAAGATTACGCATAATTTTTGTCATGGCAAGTAAACGAGGCACATACAATATTGTTTCCGTGCGTAGTTTTGTTTTACCGGTGAGACGGTTGTTTCGTTCCACAAGGGTGAAGAAATCCTTCGCTCCCGTAGCCTTCATGGCACGTTGAATTTTGCCTTGACCGGCATTGTAGGCAGCAGCGGCAAGCAACCAATCGCCAAACATATTGTGCAAGGTTCTGAAATATTTAACCGCAGCTTCCACGGACTCATATGGATCAAGACGCTCGTCTATGTAACGGTCTTGATGCAAACCGTAATGCTTGCCGGTGTAAGGCATAAATTGCCACGTACCGGCGGCTCCTGCATAGGATTTTGCCGTGTGTTTATAGCCACTTTCCACAAGAGCCAAGTAGGCAAGTTCTTCCGGCATACCATTTTGTCGAAAAACTTGTCTGGCATGACCTAGGAATGGCTCCGAACGTTGCGCAAATCTTTCCATGGTACCACGGCGTTCATTGAGAAAGAGGCTGTATTGTTCGGCAATGGCAGGCATGGCCTTACTGGGAAGATTCTTATCAAGCTGTCCTGTGCTGTAAAGAATCCTCTTTTGTTCGGCAGTAAGCTGTACATCACCTATGGATACTTTTTTTTGCGGCACATGGGCAACTTTTTTTCCTGCACAGCCGTACACTAAAAAAAGTATGCAAGCCATGACAAAGAGCAATCGCCCCTTGTTCATGTTATCGCAATTTTTTTTAAAAATTATCCATGATGAATTGTGTTCTTGTAAGTCAATAGGTTTATTTGACATAACTACCCCACTAAGATTGCTAATAATTTAACTATGGATCATCGTATGAAAAAAAACGACGCCCCTCCCATGCTTGTAGGCATTAAGCCTGTTTTAGAGTTATTACAAAAAGCTCCGCAAAATGTGGATACGCTTTTCATGAAAAAAGGATTACGCCACCAAGAAGCCAATCAAATACTTGATCTTTGCCGTGCTCATGACATTCGATTTTCCTTTGTGGATACCGTAACCTTAAACCGCCTTAGCCAAGTACAACACCAAGGCATTATTGCTCGCCTTGGAGCCGGTGTTCAAACTCAGCTTTCCGATCTTTTACAGCAAGCCTTAAATGCCCCCATTCCCCTCGTTGTGGCACTGGATCAAGTTCAAGATCCCGGCAATGTGGGTACGCTTGCCCGTACACTACATGCCCTAGGTTGTGCCGGTCTTATTTTGCCAAAGCATAACAGCGCCTATCTGGGAGACGGAGCAAGAAAAGCTGCTGCCGGCGCATTTGAACATCTTCTCATAAGCCAAGTAACCAATTTGGGCCACGCTCTTGATACTGCCGAAGAGGAAAATTTTTCCATCATCGGTACCGGAATAAGAGCCGAAGGGCAAAATTTGAATGCTTTCACCCAAGATTTGCCTTTGCCTGCCGTCTTGGTACTTGGTAACGAAGGCAAGGGTATGCGCCCCTCCATTGCCAAAAGATGCCACTATACCGTTCATATTCCTATGCAAAATCAAGCAAACTCCCTCAATGTTGCCCAAGCAGGTGCTATTCTTATTGGGCTTATGGTGCGACAATGCACCATAAATACATTGTAATTTATCTTCACTTGCACAAAATTTTTCCCACGGAGTGCAAGCTTTGCTAAAACATTGCATAAAAAATGCCAACGTGCAACTAAACATCTAGATATTCTATAGTGTTAGCTTAGATTATCTTGTGAGAATTTTGTGAGAATTTCGGTGATTATTTCAGTGAACGAAACACCTTAAAAAATCTCTAGATAATTTTTGACAGAAAATTATCTAGAGATTGCATGAAAAAAAATTTTTATTTTTTTAAAATTATTGTAATAAATAGATTTTTAGGGGAGAAAAAGAATTTTTTATTGGCTTTTTTATAAGGATTTTATTTTCTTTTGATAATAATGCGCAAATATTTTTCCTTACCTTGAATTAATGGCCTGCCGTGTGGCGTATTTTCCAAACGAATACCTTTATTCTCTTCACCGGTATTCATAATGCCCAAAATAACAAATTGCTCGGGGCTATACTTATCCATAAAAGTAATGGGAACCCCCATAAAGCCCATGAAATCGGCAGGAATTTCCTTGGTTTTATCAATATTAATGGCATTATAGTTGTCGTAATAAGGGTATTTTTCAGGAGTGTACAGCTCATTAAGAGCAAGAGACGTATGCCGTGCAAGATAGTCCACATTGGTAAACCAACGTACGCCTTTTATGCGTATATATTTTTTTCCTTGCTCATCAATACGTGAAGAGGCAGCGGTAATGGGATAGTCATGGGGAATGGAAAATTCTCTGTCGCCACTGTGAATACTTGCTCCAAGCCACAGCAGATTTTTTTTAATCAATTTAAAAATTTCTTTGTAGGTAATGGCATTTTGGTTTCCCAAAATGATGAATTTTTTATCGTATTGTATAAGCTGTTGCACATATTCTCTGAACAGAGAAAATGGAGGATTTGTCACCACCACGTCTGCTTCTTGCAAAATTTGTACGCATTCTTCCGAGCGAAAATCTCCGTCACTGCTCAATATGCTTAAAGTATTTACTTTGTTTTGAATAAGTGATTCAACTAAGCACAATGTGCTGTCTTGCATACCTTCAGCGTCGTTCACTTCATATATTTCAATTTTATAAGGATATTTTCCCTTATTGAGTCCATGTGCCGACCCCTTGGCAGATACATTTTGTGATATGTTTGAAGAAACATGGCATGTGGCGATAAGTTTCTTTAATTTTAGAGAATTAAAATTAAAGACAAAATATTTAAAAAAGTTACTTTCAAAGGGATCATCGCAATTACAAAAGACTACTTTCCCGGCAAAATAGTCTTTATAGTGCATCATTTCCTTTTGAATATCTTCATATTGAGTATAAAATTCATCATTTTTATGTTTATTTGCAAGCCTTAAATCAATGTTGGAAATTTTCCCCATATACAAACCCTTTATTGTACCGGACGGAGGAGCATACTTCATTAGTAAATAAATTTAAGTTATTATCTATGCAATTCATGACATTATGAATATTTTATTATCGAATATTTACGAAGATATGTTTATAGTGCTATAAAGAAAAGTTGCTTTCATAAAACAAAACCGCTTTGAATATACAAACCCAAAGCGGAAATGAAAAAGCGTTGTTTACTTGAAAGAATGAAAATTAACCCATACACTGAAATGTTTTTTTAGTGGCCTTACACACAGGACAGCGCCATGTATCATCCGGCAATTCTTCAAATTTCGTCCCTTTAGCTATTTTGCCGCGCTTGTCACCACGATCAGGATCGTATACAAAGCCACAATTAGCCACCTGGCATCTCCACATATCCTTTGGCTCCGACATAACACACTCCTTATACATCAAAGAGATTAATTTCTTTTACTGCACTTGGCACAAATTCCGTCATATTCAATACGAGCTCCGGTAATGCTAAAACCTTCAACGTGTACATTTTTAATGGAGGGTGCTTCCTGTGGTTTTAACACATCACCCACACAACCACATTGCGTGCAACGAACATGTTGATGCCAAGAGGTATCGGCATCAAAGCGTTTTGTATTGCCGGCAGATTCCAGCTTTAAAATTTCACCTGTTTCTGCCAAAAAATCTAAATTTCTATATACGGTACCTAAACTTATACGTGGCATTTTTTCACGTACAATGCCATACAACTCATCCGCCGTGGGATGTGTTTTTACTTTACGCAACTCTTCTAAAATCATAGCACGTTGCCTCGTCATGCGAACTTGACTCACCTTTGCACCTCCATTTCGATAATCATTATTATTATTAAAGAATAAAGTCAACGAAAAAGTGTTTTAAAGGAAAATCTTTTTCACAATGTAAAGTAAAATCTCTTAAATTATAATATTAATGCTAATTCTTAAAATTGTATGCAACAAACAACAAACTCTTTGCACATAAAAAATGAAGCCCATTCACCCATTCAAAATTGTGTTTACCACACACCTTCCAGTTCATATTGGCATTTGGGACAGCGTCCATCTTTACTGTAATTTTGACTTAAAAAACCTTCACGAGCAATACATACCGTTTTGCACCGGGGGCACAAAGTAGTAGCAGCCCCCATACTTTGAATATTTCCAAGATAGACATAATAAAGACCTGCTTCCAAACCGATGGCACGGGCTTTTTCCATGCTTTCCAAAGATGTTGACGGTCTGTCCAATTTATAGGCGGCGTGAAAACGGCTGATATGCCAAGGGACATGCGCTCCCAATTCATCTTTAATAAAGCGTGCCAAATCCTTAAGCTCAGCTTCACTGTCGTTAAGCCCCGGAATAAGTAAGGTTGTTACCTCAACCCACCAACCCATTTTTAGCATAGATTTCACATTGTCCAGTACCGGAGCAAGTTTTGCCTTACAGTAGCTTGTATAAAATTTATCACGCATGGATTTAATATCAATATTTACAGCCTTAATACTTTTGTATAATGTCGCAAGGCATTCGGGGCTTTGATAGCCATTGGAAACCAATATTAAATCAAGTCCTTCCATACTTGCCCTACGAGCCACATTTTGTATCAACTCAATAAAAATAGTTGGTTCATTATAGGTAAAAGAAATGCTTTGCGCCTTATGCTTCAAAGCTTCTTTGACTAAAATTTCTGCTGTGGTATTTCTTCCGGGCACAAAGCCCTTATCTTGCGGAGAGCGTGAGATGGTATGATTTTGACAAAAACTACATGCAAAATTGCAGCCCGCCGTACCAAATGAATATGTTTTAGTGCCCGGCTTGTAATGATACAAAGGTTTTTTTTCCACAGGATCAAGATTTACAGCGGCAACTTTATTGCCAACCAAGGTACGCAATATACCATTTTCATTTAAGCGCACACCGCAAAGCCCTGTCTTTCCATGTGCTATATTACATCTGTGATGACATAAAATACATTGGACGCCATTTCC
>CAYJHV010000100.1:0-5942 GCA_964369825.1 uncultured Desulfovibrionaceae bacterium
CTGTGCCAATGCCAAAACTGTAACCTTTGCTGAGTTAAGGCAATAGCCACATAATGCAAAAATCATAAAAATATAATGTGGCTTTTGCCTTAACTCAGTAAAAATAAAATAAAGTTATGTGGCTTTTGCCTTTACTCAGGTTTTAGTTTGAACTTTTCTTTTTATTCAAAGTCATTGCGAGCGAAGCGAAGCAATCTAGAAAGTAATCAGCATGGATTGCTTCGTCGCAAGCTCCTCGCAATGACATTCTCGTCATAATCACTGTTTTTTGCTGACTAAAGGCAATAGCCACATAAAGTTATTTTTTAGGCTCTTACCTCATTCTTTGTTTTTGCTAGCTCATCCCGATAGGGATGAGCAATGGGTGCGTTTTTTGGGGTGTGGGGACCGACCCAACGGACGCCGAAGGCGTTTGCGTTAGCGAGCTTGCGAGCTTTACGCAAATCGAGAGCAACGCGAACTTTTTGGCGCAAGCAAAAGTTCCCCCCACACAAAAAAGCTGACTAAAGGCAATAGCCACAAAATATAAAATTTAACTCACATTCAAAGGTAAATTAACCACATTTTGCGCTTTGCCCGCTTTCCATGCAGCAAGATTTTCAGAAGCAAGGCGCATTATATTTGCTCTGGCTTTACGTGTTGCCCACGCAATGTGCGGCGTAATTAAGCAATTGGGAGCACTGAGCAAAGGATTATCGGCTTTGGGCGGCTCTGTGGACAGTACATCAAGACCGGCACCGCCAAGTTGCCCACTGTGCAAAGCGTCGGCAACGGCAGTATCATCAAGTAAACCACCACGAGCTGTATTAATAAGTATACAACCTTTTTTCATGCCGGCAATGCGCTTGGCATTGATCATTTGGCGTGTTCCATCGTGCAAAGGGCAATGCAAGCTAATGACGTCAGAGGTAGTAAAAAGAGTGTCTAAGTCTACAAAATCACAGGGATAGGCTTGGCATGTTTTTGGGCTGCGATTGTAGGCTTGCACCTGCATACCAAGGGCATTGGCCATGCGTCCCACTTCCATGCCAATATTACCAAAACCCACCACACCCATGCGCATATCGCCAAGATCTCGCAAGGGACTGAGCCAATAGCACCACTCATTACTTTCTGCCCACTTGCCGGCTTTAATACTTTCACTGTGCGCCGTTGTTTGGCGACATAATTCCAGCAAAAGTGCCATGACATGTTGTGCCACCGTACCCACACCATAGGCCACCACATTGCATACAGGTATGCCCTTTTGTGCTGCTGCTTGTATATCCACCACATCATAACCGGTGGCAACTATACCAATATATTTAAGATCCGGCAAAGCGTTAATAGTTTTAGCCGAAAGCGGTGTTTTATTGGTAATTAAAATGTCAGCCCCCTTGGAGCGCTCTAAAATATCGGAATCTAAAGTATCGGGATATACTGTTACCGTCCCCAAAGCTTCAAAAGCTTCCCATGAAATGTCGCCGGGATTTAATGTCTCCCCGTCAAGAACTACAATGCGCATAATTTTCCTCAAAAAAAGGGGAGTGTCTAAACTCCCCGTATATGATTAATTTAAATAAAAATATTATTGGGTAATAACTTTGAAATCGTCACGACGATTTTGCGCCCATACGGATTCGCCTGTTCCGCCAACCAAGGGATTTTCTTTACCATAACTTAAGAGTTCCATTTGAGCAGCATTGACTCCAAGCATCACGAGGTATTCAAAAGCAGCACGGGCACGACGCTCACCTAAAGCAAGGTTATATTCTTGCGTTCCACGCTCGTCACAATTGCCCTCAATGCGCACACGAATGCGTGGGTTAGCCTTCATGAGTTCGGCTTTACTGCGTAAAACACTTTGAGCTTCTGCATTCAAATCAAATCTGTTAAAGGCAAAGTGTACACGAGTATTTTCAAGTTGTTGAATGGCGGCTTGCTCTTCGGCCGTCCATGCCGTTTGACCTCCGCCCATATGCGCATCAGAAGATTTTTTAGCACAACCAAAACCTACACCCATAACCAACACTAAAACTACTAACATAGCTAAACGATTCATAAAGCTTCCTCCTAATAATGTTCTGCATAATCCTGTATGGACACAAAAAAATGTATCCTTTCCTCAGGCCAAAGTTCATGTAAATATAAAACAGAATCCAAAATTAACATTACTTACAATAAAAAACCAGTATTTTTTTTCTGATTTCAAACTTGGGAAATTTGTGATATTTTAATTAAATAACAAGTATTTGACTATGAATTCAATAGTGCTCTCACTTTTGGCAAAAAAAGAAATATACACAAGCACGAATTGTATATTTAAAAGTGGGGCATCATAATAAAAGCAGATGTTCCAAAAATGAAATTTAATCAAAAATTATCTTGAAAAAAAACACAAATCATTGCATGGTGTTTGAGCGAATGTGTAGTGAACATATGATTATTTTTTGATTGAGATAGTTTTGATTTACAAACAAAAATGTTCGGTGTGTAAACAAAATTGTTTATATTTATAGGGGAATATAATGGAAGTAAGCTTTTTTTCAATGATTGCAGAAGCCAGTATGGTCGCAAAAGGCGTACTTGCTCTGCTCATTTTTATGTCCATAATCTCATGGGCACTTATGCTACAAAAATGGTTTATGCTGGGAGCTGCCAAAAAGAAAGCCTTGCTTGGTCTTGAACGCTTTGAAAATGCCCATGATTTACGTGAAGCTGTGCAATCGCTGGGAGCAGACCCTGCTTCACCACTCTATTACGTGGCGCATCAAGGTGTTTTGGAATTTAATAAATCCAAAGAGATGGGCAATAGTTCCGAGATTGTGGTGGATAATGTGAGCAGATCCTTAAATCTTGGCGCAAACACCGAAGTTAGCCGTATGCAACACAAACTCTCCCTTTTGGCAACAACCGCCAATACTGCTCCCTTTATTGGGCTTTTCGGTACGGTATGGGGTATTATGAGCTCATTTCAATCCATTGGTCTTTCCAAATCTGCATCCTTGGCAACGGTGGCTCCCGGTATTTCTGAGGCACTGGTGGCAACGGCCATCGGGCTTGCGGTGGCTATACCGGCTACCGTAGGTTATAACGTATTCCTCGGACGACTTGCAGAAATTGAAACCATGCTGACAAGTTTTGTGGGTGTATTCTTAAATCGAGTACAGCGTGAACTTCATGCCAGCAGAAACACCGGGCGAGCGTAGTTGGGAGTATTAGTATGGGTGCAAATGTGGGAAAAAATCAAGGCGGTTTTGTGGCAGATATAAACGTAACACCCTTTGTGGACGTTATGCTGGTACTTTTGATTATTTTTATGGTGGCAGCTCCCATGATGAGCGAAGGACTTGATGTGGATTTGCCGCAAACCAAAAGCGTGGATGTTTTACCCACGGAAAGAGATAATCTTATCCTCACCGTGCGCAAAGACGGTTCCGTATTTTTGGATGAATACAAGGTGGAATTAGCCGACCTTGAAGTAAAGCTTACGGAACTGGTAAAAGCTCAAGATAAAGGTCTCTTTTTGCAAGCAGATAAAGAAGTTCCTTATGGTATTGTGGTGGAAGTTATGGGACAAATTAAAGCTGCCGGCATTGAAAAGCTTGGAGTAGTGGCAACACGCTCGGAAGCCGGTGCTGCTCAATAGGTAAAATATGCATTTTTTAGCTTATGTCCTCTCCATTACTTTGCATATCGCCTTCTTGGTGGGGGCTTATTATTTGCCGCAAGGTAAAAATACCAGTCTTTTGGAAGATGCTGTGCTCATTTCGCTGGTGGACGGAGAAATAAGCGGCAATGAGCTGCCAACACCCATTTTAGGGGCGGCCGGTCTTCCCGGTGAAACCATAGCACCTTCATTGGAAACCGAAAATCAATTACCCAAGGCTGTGGAAGAAGAACAAGAGATCGAACAGGAAATTCCCAAGGAAGAACCCAAAGAAGTTCCCAAAGAAGTTCCTAAGGAAGAACCCAAGGAAATCCCCAAAGAAGTTCCCAAAGAAGAACCACTTCCCAAACCGGAAGCACCTAAACCTGCGCCACTTCCCGTACAAGAAGTGAAAAAGCCGGAGCCTAAGCCTGAGGTAAAGGAAAAGCCAAAACCAAAACCGGAGCCCAAGCCTAAACCTAAGCCAGCGCCCAAACCTAACCCAAAGCCGAAGCCGAAGCCGCAAAACAAACGTCCGGGTGCCGATCAAGATTCTGTAAACAGAGCATTGGCTGAAGCAAGACGCAATTCCGGAGGATTTAGAGGTGGCGGCGGAGGAGCCGGACGAGGTACCGGTGGCGGTGGACTTAATGCCGTCTATATGGGACAAGTAATGCAAGCCGTAAGACCACATTGGGACTATGAATCGGCAACCAGAGTCAATCATGTGGCAGAAGTGCGAGTGAAATTAAATTCTCGCGGCGACGTCCTGAGTGCTGAATTGGAAACAAGCTCCGGTAATATTCAATTTGATTCATCGGCGGTAAATGCGGTTATTCGTACCGGAGATGCACAAATGTTTCCGGCACCGCCCACAAAGCAATATCGTGAATTAATACTGATTTTTTCACGTGATATGTTACAATAAACAGAAAAAATAGAGATGGAGGAGTATATGAAAAAAAATGTGTTATTTTGTACCCTATGCTTTGCGCTCTTCATGACGCTAAGTTTTAGCACAGCCAAGGCTGCCGTGAAAATAAATATTTATGGTCCCGGTACCAGCGCCATCAATCTTGCATTGGCAACGCCCATCAGCGGGCCAGATACTGTGGCCGGCGGGCTTGCACCTGCTTTGCAAGAGCTTGTTTTGAAAAATATCAATATCTTGCCATTTGTGGAGCTGACTAAGGAATCTGCCATTTTAGGCGGAACAGTAATGGCAGGTTATGAACCCCCAAACTTTGATATGAAACGCTATCAAATTGCCGGTTCGGATATTGTGGTCAGTACCTATTGGCCAAGTGCCGATACAGTGCAAATGCGTGCCTTTGAAACTGCCAGCGGACAAACTCTTTTTGGTAAAGAATACCCCGGTATCAATCAAAGTCAATTGCAAGAAGTGGCAGATCTTTTTTGTGCCGACCTCTTGGAAAAACTTATCGGTAGCGGTGATTTATTTCGTTCACGTATAGTTTTCATCAGAAAGCTTGCTCAATTACGTTCCGACGTGTGGTCCGTGCGTCCCAATGGTACCGGTTTACAGCAAGTCAGTAACCTTGGCGGACAAGCTCTTTCACCGGCTTGGTCACCTGACGGGCGTTTTGTGGTATTTACACACATTGACGGAAAATCCCACGGTCTTGGCGTATGGGACAGAAGCTCCGGCGGCGTACAACGCATTCGTTTCCCCGGAAATATTGTCATCGGTCCTGCTTTTATGCCCAACAATCAAGTGGCTGTCAGTCTTTCCAATGGACCAAATCCCGATATTTTCTTGCTCAACCATTCTTTTCAGCGTCAAAGTGCCTTGGAAGAAAATAATTCTATTAACGTTTCCCCAACTTTTGATCGCTCCGGCACAAAAATGGCTTTTACCTCCAATCGTCTCGGCGGACCGCAAATTTTCATAAAAGATTTGAATAGCGGCAGCGTACAGCGTGTGTCCGTTAACGGTACCTATAACAGCGAAGCTTCCCTTGCTCCCGACGGTACCATGGTAGCCTATAGCCGTATGACCGACTTTGGACATCGCATCTTTGTGCAAGACCTTACCACCGGACAAGAAAAGCAAATTACCTTTGGCCCCGGCAGTGACGAGCAACCTGCTTTTTGCGGTGACAGTTATTCCATAGCCTTTGCCTCCACACGTGGCGGCGGACGTGGCATTTTTCTGACCACACGCAATGGCGCAAGCCCAAAACGTATCAATACCGGCGGCGGTGATTCCTCTTTCCCACGTTGGGGTATACCTAAATAGTTTTTAACTTAATTATTATGCAATTCTAAAATTTTCGGGGGGGGGGGGGGGGGG
>CAYJHV010000101.1:0-5921 GCA_964369825.1 uncultured Desulfovibrionaceae bacterium
GCTGCTCATCTTCAGCGCGAAAGGCAATCTGCCAAAACTTCGCTTAATGGTCAAGAGATTTCTTTAGATTTTTTGAATTTTTATTAATATCTTGAAATAACATTATTTTATTAGATTTAGAAATATCCTCTTTATTCTTTCTTGACAAGTCACATTAAAAAATCAAGGCTGAGTTAGAGGTAACAATGTATAAATATACAAATTGGCACAAACCATGGCAAAATCGAAGGCTAAACCAAAACCCAAGACATGGAGATGTTCGTAGTCCTTGGGATCGAGACTATGCTAGAATTATCCATTCGGCTGCATTTCGACGTTTGCAATCAAAAACGCAAATTATTGACCCGGGGCAAAGTGATTTTTATAGAACACGTCTGACACACTCTTTAGAAGTTTCGCAAGTAAGTTATGGTATTTTACATTTTTTGATGGAAAAATACAGAGATACCCCCATTGCCGATGCTTTACCAGAAGCTCGTTTGCTAGCTGCCATTTGCCTTGCTCATGATTTAGGGCATCCACCCTATGGGCATGGAGGAGAAACAGCTTTGAATTTTTGCATGAGAGATTATGGTGGTTTTGAAGGAAACGGTCAAACCATTCGTATTCTGTCTTCACTTGAGCAATATACTGAAAAAAATGGACTTAATCCCACAAGGCGTTTGCTGTTTGGTGTGTTAAAATATCCTGCAACCTATTCAATACTTGTAAATCCGGCTGCATACGGAAAACATCAAATACAGCCACGATGGTTATTTCACTCCACCGATCAATTGCCTCCAAAATGTTATCACGATACAGAAAGTGAAATCATAGACTGGTTACTTACACCCCTTGGAACCGCTCGCGATGCTTTTTGTCAAATTAAGGACAATTCAAACCTCATTCCTCCTAAACATAATAATACAATACATAAATCTTTAGATGCGTCCATAATGGATATTTCTGACGACATTTCCTATGGTTTACATGATTTGGAAGACTCCATTGCCATGGGTATGCTTACCAGAGATATGTGGGAGGATTATATTGGTCAGGGTGCTAAAGAAATATTTGAAAATTATGGTTATTCGGCTTCACAAGTGGCTGACGATATTTTTAGTTCAACTGAGTATCGTCGCAAAGAACGCATTGGCGGTATGATTCATTATCTTATAACACATACCTATATAGAAGAAAGCGGCATTGAAAGTGATTGTCCGCTTATTTGCTATCGTGCTCGTTTTGAAGAATCTGCCGCAGCTTTCCAAAAACTTATGGGTGATTTAGTTTATGAATTGATTATCTCTTCTTCAAATATTCAAATGTTTGAATTTAAAGGCAGAAAAATTGTGACGGAGCTATTTGATGTTTTTAAAGCTAATCCTGACAAGTTACTACCGTTAGCTGTAAAAAAACTTTTTGAAGAACAAAAAGACGAAATGGCACAAATGCGTACTCTTTGCGATTATATAGCGTGCATGACTGACGCTTCTGCTGCAAGGGTACACGAAAAACTATTTTTTGCCGGCAAAGGTTCTGTATTTGATAAATATTAACAATAGTTTTAATTTATAAACGCAAGTTCGTAATTTCGTAATAACGTCATTGCGTTTATAAATTTATTTTTTGAGATATTTATCTAATTTGTTTAGAAGTTCAGCCACGTCCAATGGTTTGCCCAAATGGTCATTTAAGCCTGCAGCAAAGCATTTTTCCACATCTTCTTTGAATACATTGGCAGTGAGCGCAAGGATGGGAACTGTTTTTGCGTGCATATTGTCGAAAGCTCTGATATGTCTTGTTGCTTCATAACCATCTCGATGAGGCATATGGATATCCATGAGTACAATATCATATTTTTGTCCGTCTTTTTGCATAATTTCACACGCCACAACTCCATTTTCGGCACAATCAATCTCAATTCCCGTAAATTGCAAAATTGTTATGGCAATTTCTCTATTAATTTCTACATCTTCAACCAAGAGCATTCTGAAACCTCGAAAGCGATCGGCGTAGTCAATTTTTGTACTTAATTTTTGATTTTCCATATCTTGTACAGAGCCAACACAATTATTTATGCAGTCCACAAGACTTGATGGAAATATGGGCTTTATAAGAGAACTTGTAATTTGAATATTTTCATCATCATAGCCGGAAATTTCATCTTTTGACGAAACCAGTGATATAAGATGAGGTAATGGAACAAGAGTGGATACTTCATGAAGAAGATTGCTCATTGTACTATCGGGTAAATTATCATCCATAAAGAAAATATGATAAGGAACATTTTTATGCTTTGCCACAAGACTTAGTGCCTCTTCACCTGTGGCAGCCATATCACAATACATATTTAAATTTTTCAACATTCCGTGTAAAGAATATCGTGAAGGTTTGGAGGAATCGATAACAAGTGAACGCACTTTTGAAGCACTTGCCTGCAATATTTCCCTTTCTATGGGACTTCCTTTTTGAGCAGGAACAGTAAAGGTAAAAGTTGTACCCTTATCCACTTCTGATTGCATACTTATGTTGCCGCCAAGCATTTCCACAATACGTTTTGAAATAACAAGCCCAAGACCTGTTCCGCCAAATTTACGAGTAATACTGCTATCTGCTTGCGAAAATGGTTTAAATACTCGTTTTTGTTGTTCTTTATCCATACCGATGCCGGTATCGGATACACTTACAATTATTTTACAAAGGTTTTCAGAGATATCTTGGCATTCTGCCGAAAGAGTAATATTTCCATGTTCAGGTGTAAATTTAACGGCATTGGAAAGAAAATTAGTGATAATTTGTGCAAGTCTTTGTTCATCGGAAATAATTTTCCATGGAGGAACTTTTCCTATGGAGACAATAAAATTTTGCTTTTTATTTTCCACTGTGAAATTAACAACGTTAACCACTCGCATAAGCATTTGTTCAAGGCAAAATTCTGTCAAAGATAATTCAAATTTATTTGCCTCAATTTTGGACATATCCAAAATATCGTTGATGACCCCCAGTAAATGCGTAGATGCTTCGCTGATTCGAGTAAAGCAATAATCTTTTCTTTCTAACGAAGTTGCATCATTACCTATACTTGTCATACCAATAATGGCATTTAACGGTGTACGAATTTCATGGCTCATATTTGCCAGAAAATTTGACTTGGCAAAACTTGCTCTCTCCGCTTCTTCCTTTGCCTTTATGAGATCTGACATATCAAGAAATGTTGCCACTGCCCCCATATTTTGCCCGTCATCAGCACGAAGAGGCGCAAAATTTACTGAAAAATGTACCACCTTTTCTTGATGCACTACACTTTTATTTAAATTTATGCTCACACCTTTTTGCATACACTGTACAAAAAAATCTTTGGCATCAGACGCATTATCTGCACCTAAAAAAAGCTCAAATATTTCTTCATAACCAAGACCTTCAAGCATTGCCATATGTTCAATACTTACGTAACCTAAAAACTTATGAGTACCATAAACAAGCTTTGCTTCGCTATCAAAAACAAGGATAATTTCTGTGGCATAAGTTAAAAGAAGTTGCATGTACGTGTCTTGCTTTTCTCTTTCCTTAAGTAATGCAACAGTAACATTTCTATTGGCATCCGCTGCTAATTTTGAGCGATCAAGCATACTGACAAGAGTTGCATTTTGACGACTGAGGCGTTTGACTTCTATTTGCAATTTATCTAATTCAGACTTCATGACTTACCTTAACTGAACTTTTTTCAAACATACATATGGTAAAAGAAAAATTATGGAACCTATTTTGTAAAGTTCCATTGGGTAACACAGTAGGACAAATTTCACCACGAGCATACAGTTGATGATATGGCATTGTTTGCTGTATTACATTGAGGGCTTCTTCACCTTCAACCAATGGTGACCCACCTAAGATAACAGATCGTCCGGCGCAACCAACAACAAGCACCCCATCAATATTATCTTTATTTTCTAAAATATATTTGAGCATAATTTGTGCTGTATTTAAAATACCTTCCGGAGTTTGCAAACCAAGATTAATGGAAGCGCCCACAGGCATATCGCCACCAAAATTTGCAGATTTATCCGGTGATATTTCCAATAATTCACGAGCAAGCGTAGGACTCCCATCTTTATAATCCACCAAGAAGGGTACAAGGGTACTGCTCAAAGACCATTCATCCAAGGAAAGACCCAAGGAAGAAAAATATTCTGTCACCGGCTTATTATTGACTGCATATACCGTTGTTCCCTTGGCCATGGTGATTATACTTTCCCGATGTTGAATATTATCCGGTTGCAAAGAAGCATAGGCGAATGTAGTTTTTATGTTTCCTGCTATGCATACCAATGCAAGTTTATTTTTTGTACTTTCACCATTATAGATAACAAAGGTATCGCTTGCGTCAGCGGTATGATCGCTGGCAAGACCTCCAAAAAGAGGCGTCTCCCCAATGGCTTCGCTGATGGCATCGGTAATATTTTGTCCGCTGAGCTTAGTTGAAAAAGGCGCATAGGCTAAAGTTAACGCAGGATTTTTATAGTCCCCGGTAAATTCAGACTTTAATTTTTCACACGCCAGTGCAATGGATTTTTTATAAGTACCTTGAACTTCATCATTGTAAAATAAGGCATCGGTTAAAGTTGATGTGAAAAATAAATTTTCATCTACCAATAAAACAAAAGTCAAAAGACCTAAATCAACTTCACCGTCACCGCATGATGCAAGACAAGTCATACCCACAACATCAAAAGGCATCGCATCACACAGAGCACGCACTACACCTGATACCACAGCGTCGGCATGTGTTGTTATAATACCCACAGCATGATTTTTTTTTGCTTTAGATAAAATATCTGAAGGAAGAGCCTGTACAATATCATATACAGCTCGCTCCGGTGAATCAATTTCATAAGTATGCGCTACATACATATGCATAGTAAAATCCTAGGTTTAAAATAATTTTTTATTTCGGCTTTATTACGCAATTTTTTTTACAATGTCAAAGAAAATAACATTTTTATTTTATATTGCGTACAAAAAAGGTTAACGGAAACATATATTATATTCTAAATATAATATTCACTTCACGTTAACCTTTAATGTTATATGTATGATTATTTTTTCGTCAATAGTAAATTAATATTTTTGTATTGAATATATTCGTAAAACCACAACAATAATTATTTTTTTCCATGCTCAAGAGCCATATCAATGGCAATTTTGAAAAGCTCCGGATCAATGGATCCGCGTATAACTAAATTGTTCACAAAGAAATACGGGGTTCCTTCCACACCTAATTCTTGTGCATCCTTCAAATCTTCGTTTAATATATTTTTTGCCTTTCTTTGTCGTGCTTCTCGAGAAAGTTTCCTCACATCCAAACCAATTTCTTTAGCCAAAGTTTTGATATACTCTTCACCTTTTTCCATGAGTTCACTTCGTCCGGCAAAAAGTTTTTCGTAAAGCTCTTGTGCTTTTTCCGGAGATTGAAAGCCGGCTGCAATAACATATTCTGAAGCAAGAACAGCAACTGGACTACTACTCAAAGGAGTGTGCTTATATACCAGATTAACTTTATCACCGTAAATTTTCATTAGTTCGGTAACAGTAGCTGCGGCTTGCGCACAATATGGGCAGGTAAAATCCGAAAATTCAACTATAGTAACAGGTGCGTCTTTTGCTCCCCATACAGGTCTGTTCGCAATATTTATTTTTTTTTCTTCTTTAAGATCATTGCGCCACTCTGCTTCCATACTACGTTTACGTTTTATCACCGAACCGGCTTGAGCAATATCTAAAATGGCTTCACTGTTAGCCCGCAGTACATTCATTATTAAATCCGGACGTTCTTTTAAAGCTCTTTGCAATTGATCCATAAATTCTGCATCGCTAGCTGCATGTGTAATAGCCGGATTTAATCCCAAAGTGGCACAAAGTGCAATTCCTCCAAACAAGGA
>CAYJHV010000102.1:0-5905 GCA_964369825.1 uncultured Desulfovibrionaceae bacterium
ATAAATTTAAAACTGAATTAATCAGTGTTTCCTTAATATTTGAATAAAGCAAGCTCATAGTCTCATTGTGTAAATGATATTTGATCGCATTGCATAGCTTAAGTCATCACAAAATCACTCTTTTTCACTGTGTCAAAAAGTATACATAAAATATTTTTTTTCTTGAGTAATACACAAAAATCATCACAATGATGACCTCATCAAATGAATGATTTTGCTTTTATTTTCCCTAAATTCATCTTAAAAGCGATGAAAAATTTTTTAGGTTAAAATAGCTTAACCCAAGATGATTTTTGTTTGTTTAAATCGTTCACTCATTGTAACATTTTTACCTTTTAACGCTTTAGTATACCGAAAACAAGACCTTTAACAACGGAGTTCTTATGAGTATCAAACGTATTTTGGCATCATTGGGTATTGTTCTACTGTTATCAACTTCTGTCATGGGTGCCTCATCTTTTTCTGTAAGTAAAAGTGCAACCCAATTTACAAAAGGCATTACCCAGGAAAATATTGAAGCAGTAAAAAAACAACAAGCAGAAAAAAAAGCCACTGTGGCAGACACCAGATTTACTCTCAGAGCAATAGGTAATGATGACCTTGCGGCCTTTGTCAAAGCTTTTCCCGATGCTACCAACATAGAAATACATAGTAGCACGCTCACAAGCTATGCGCCCTTGGCAGAGCTTAAAAATCTTACAAGACTTAGAACACGGGCTCCCAAAGTTACCGGCATGGAACCCCTTGCCAATAACATAAACCTCACCAGCATCGATATAGATTACAATGCATCGGGTCAAGATTTGAAATGGATGAGTAAACTCACCCAATTACAAAATATTTATCTTATTCCCAGAGGACTTTCTTCTGTAGAGGGTCTGCCCACATTACCCAAACTTTCGATCATAAATTTAGAAAGTATAGCTGTTCCCAACTTGGAGGCTTTTGCCGCTGCTCTGCCTAATTTACGTGTGGCTAACCTGCGCTTCGGTATCATTACCGATATATCGGCTCTTGCCAAAATGCCAAAATTAGCCAGTGTGAGTTTATATGGTGCCAGCGTAAAGGATTTCACCCCCTTGGCCACAGCTCCCAATCTTAAGCAATTCAACTATTATGCTGTGAAAGGTGCAGATTTTTCTACCCTTGGTTCCCTTAAGCAAGTGCAACTCATGTATGGTGGGCTTACAGATCTTGATTCCATTGCGTGGTTGCAAGACAT
This sequence comes from uncultured Desulfovibrionaceae bacterium, assembly GCA_964369825.1. Classification (GTDB taxonomy): domain Bacteria; phylum Desulfobacterota; class Desulfovibrionia; order Desulfovibrionales; family Desulfovibrionaceae; genus CAYJAD01. The sequence goes on from CAYJHV010000102.1 coordinate 1,223, forward strand.
GCCCAAATTAAAACTTATTCATTTCTTTGACGAAAAAATTACCGATTATAGCCCTTTAAAAAATGCTCCCAACTTGATTGATGTAAAAATTTGGAAAATGAAAGCTCCCGTGGGCGACTTATCCTTTCTTAAGACTTTAAAAAAATTAGAAGTTCTCAATATTGACAGCAATACCGGTGTGAGCGGTTTTGAAGTTTTGGGTGAGTTTACCAAAATGGAACGTTTACTCCTATTAAAAAATAATGGTAAAGAAAATCCTCTTATCAAATTTGGTTTTTTACAAAATATGCCCGGTTTAAAAAGATTGGAATTGAGTCATAGCACTGCCGAGAATTTAGACGTACATGGTCTTAAAGCTCTTACTTATATAAAGCTGGACGACATGAACCTTGGGGCAGATAGAAAGCCACTGGATTTATCTTTGGTTAAAGACCTTCCTAAACTCAGAACCTTGGATATGAGAAATTCCAAAGTAAGCAATTTCCAAAATATGGACAATATGCCTGCATTATCCTCTATGAATTTAATGAAAACTACCGGTATTACGGATTTTTCATCACTTTCAAAATTTCCGGCATTAAAAACGCTTACGGTATCCAAGGATGGCTTTACCGATGCTCAACTGGCTACGGTACCTAAGGGTATTAGGGTAAATAAACGTTAACAAGCTGTTGGAAAATGGCGACCTGCGTCGTCAGCGAAAAAAGTCAAACCGCTTATGTATGTTTAATACACCGCACGCCTTGACTTTTTTCGCTTCCTCGAATTTCACCATTTTTTAACAGCCTGCCCAAACAAAGTATTCCGTGTTTCCACCATAGCATTATAAAAAAAGGACGCCCTATGCACACATTATGTAAGCACTTTCTCGCTTTATGCCTTGGTTTTATGTGTACATTGACATTATTCCATGCTCCTGTGCAAGGGACATCCTTTAATTTTATTGAGCTTAAAGACTACAAAGTCATTGCCGTAGAGGGGCTTACCGCCACTAAAAATGACGATAATAAGATTTCCTTTGCCAAAGGAACAGAGAAATTACTGACTTTAACTGTGGGAAAAGGCAATAAGGAGCAATTTGCCAGTTATTTTACACAGCAAAATTCTCCCAGCATTATCTTCACTCGTAAAGAAGTGCGCCTTGATAATGGTACCGCTTTAACTGCCTTTACCGTAGAATACACAAACAAAGGTCGGCGTCGACTCATCCTTTTTGCTGCCGACGGATATTTTTTAAATGTTACCACATATAAGTGTACGCCGCAATTACCTTTTATCCTAGATACACTTGACAGCGAAAATAAAAATTATAGCAATATCTTTCGTTTTCTTTATCAGCAAAAATACCAAGGTGACGGCGATACATGGGAAGCATGGTTAAGTGCTCCCCGAAAAGCATTGCCTAAATTTGAAGCAAAAGTTTCCATGCTTGATAAAACCATGAGTATTGCCACCAATTTGAGAATGGAACATAGCAAAGCTTGGCAGGTGAGCGAAGTAAAAAATTTCTGTGTGATAACACCACAAAAAGGCAGTGAAGAAAGTGATGTGTGGTTGACAGCCGTACCTTATGCCACTCCGCAAGATGCCGGACTTAATGAGCATTTTTACGATACCATGCGCTCTGTCTTAGATGCTGCAGGCATAGCCAATACCACCAGAGGCAGATACTATGGCGGCGAATATAACTTCTATACCTCCACAGGCGGAATGGGGTCTGCCGGTCTTGTGGACGAGCACGCACTTATTATTGTAGAGCGTAACCTTGGCTGTTCTTCCCAAATGGCAGATTATTTTCGTACTTTTTTACGTAAAAACTATGAACCGGTTCCTCCGGTGAAAAGCATGAGCGCAGAAGATATTGCCGCATTGCAAAAAGCTGCACCCACCGACCCTGCCACCATAAAGCAACTTCAAAATGACTTGATGCACGCCGTAAGAAAACTCAGTTATGACGATGTGGAAAAAATTCTTCAAAGCGGTATAGATGTGAATTTTCTTATGGACGGTTACACACCGCTGGCAAGAGCCACTCAAAAAGACGCTGTTGGTACCATGGCATTATTGCTAAAATACGGAGCCCATGTGGATGGCATTGCGCAAAACCATACCAATTGGACGCCACTTGGCATAGCCGTCTATAATAATAGTATACGTGCGGCACAATATCTTTTGCAGCATAAAGCCGATGTACATCTCTTATCTCATGAAGCTTCACCGCTTATTCGTGCCATGATGGGTGATTCCAAAGACAAAAGGGCATTGGTGCAATTACTCTTAGACCATGGTGCAGACCCTAACAGAGCTAAACAATATGCCTTAAATCCCGTGCAATTTGCCGTGATGAATGCCAAAGCAAAATACCTTCCCCTGCTACTGATCAAGGGAGGGAATATACAAGTACGTGATCAATATCAGAAAAGCTTACTTATGCTTGTTGCCGAAATGGGACCTTCCGATGACGGTATTTCCGAAGAAGATAAGCGCAAAACCATGCAAATTTTAATAAATCATAAGGCAGATATCCATGCTGTGGACGATGACGGCAATACAGCTCTCATGCTGGCGGCTCGTTATGCCGTCAAGGAAAATGTGGAATTACTGCTTAAAAATGGAGCTAATCCCAACACAAAGAATAATCAAGGTCAAAATGCTTTGTATTTTGCCAGAAAAAGCCCAATGAAGGGAATTGTAGCTGTACTTCGTAAATACGGTGCCAAGTAATCATCTTTTAAAAAATGGAAGATACGCTTAAAACGTGAGGAGGAAGGTATGCGTCATAAATTTCTAGTTTTGTGTATTCTTACACTCTTTATGGGGTCGGTCACTATCCTATTTATTGCCGAAGCAGAAGCCGCACGCAGAAGTAGCAGCAGTAGCCGTAGTAGTAGCCGCAGTAGCAGTTACAAAAGTCGTAGTTATAAAAGCAGTAACTCCAAAAGTAACTATAATCGCAGTCATAGTTCCAAAAGTGTGAGCCGCAATATGTCAAAGTCGATGCTTTCTTCTTCCGGCTATACACGCCCGGCTCGGCTTGGTGCCATTGCCGCAGTGGGCTCACGCTCCATGCCAAGTACTTATTCCAAACCCGGAAAATATGGATTTGGTTTTAAGAAAAAGAAAAGAAAAGGTTATGACGATGATGATTTTGACGATGCCTTTATCGGTGTAGCCTTGGGACTTGGCGCAGGTTCCCTCCTTGGTTATTTAATCAATGATGAAGAAGGTGATGAAAATGACGAAGGAATGGGCGGTTTTACGTTGATAATCATATGGATTTTATTAGCTGTTATCATCAAATTACTTCGTATGTACTTCAAGAAAAAAAGTATAGCCAACGGGCGTTTGGATAGAAAATTACTCAAAGCGAAAAACAGAAAAGAGGAAGCAACATGTTAAAATCACTAAAAGGTTGTATGAGTGTTCTTTTTTTCTACTTTGTCATTCCCCTGCTCATTATGTTTGCATTAACATTTATTCCTTGGAAACCTGAACCGGACTTGCGCCATGCGGCGGCAAAGGGAGACGTGGCGCTCATCCAAAACCTTATTGCCGCCGGTGATGATATTAATATTAATACCAATACAGGACCTTGGACACCCATAGCCTATGCGGCAGAGCGTGGGCATATTGAAGCGGTGAAAGAATTGTTGAAGCACAAACCCACCTTTTATTTAACACCATTAGTGGCGGCCGCCGGCAATGGGCACAAAGCTGTGGTGGAGCTTCTTTTGCAAGATGTTCTTTACAGACCATGGCTGAACACTCAAATGGATCAACTTTATGAAGTTTTCAGTGGTTCCGCCAAGGATAATAATTTGGAAATGCTGGAGTTTTTATATGAACATCCGCTCTTAAAAGAAGCACCCAATGCCCTCAATGAAGCCTTGGTGGAAGCAAGTATTCAAGGACAAGAAAAAGCTGTGGATTGGCTCATTGCCAACGGGGCAAATGTTCAATATGCTACTTCACCGGATAGGTATACGCCGCTGATGATGGCAGCCGCCACCAATAATGAAGCTCTGGTGAAGAAATTCATGAGTCTTGGTGCCAATGTGCAGGCAAAAACAGCAGAAACAAGTGAAACTGCGCTTTCTGTGGCCACAGAAAATGACTACACTGCTATAGTGCAATTACTTCAAGATGCTGCTGGAAGATAATAATATTACCGCAAAGGAGCATAACCATGTTTACAAAAAAATCTTTTTTACCCATTTTTTCCCTGTGTATTTTTACGATTTTACTTTGCAATGTCCAAGTCTTTGCCAACAATAATTCACAAAAACAGGCAAAAGCCTTTGCCGTGAAATTTATGGGTTATAAAAGTGAATGGCAAGGTATGCCTGACTTGGTACCTTATTACTTTGATAAGGAGCTTGCTACCATTGATCATAAGGATTTTGGCGGCACTGAAATGTATATAGTACGCAATACATTTGGCGGAGAAACCAAGGTCTATGAAACCGTACTCACCGACGCCGGTAAGTTAGAAAAAACTCGCCTTTTGCATACTTACAAACCCGGTGACTTGATGTTTTTTACCTGCAATGTCAGTGATCTATATCCTAATATAACCTTACGTTATGAGGCTCCCAACGGCACTGTGTATGAGTATTCGCCGGGTATTAGTCCTGCTGACGGCGATGTTGTTTATACTCCACATGGTGAACCCGAAAAACGCAA
>CAYJHV010000103.1:0-5873 GCA_964369825.1 uncultured Desulfovibrionaceae bacterium
GTTTGGGGGAAGAACCTTTTGTTCACAAAAGGTTTTCCCCCGGAAAAAGATTTATTTTAAGAGATAATTACATATGCGTGAATTTTTACCCATTTTACCGAGACCCAGTCGTTATTTAGGCATAGAAGAAGGTGCTGTACACAAAGAAGCAGAGCACTGTCATCTTCGTTTGGCACTTGCTTTTCCGGATACATATGAAGTGGGCATGTCCTATCTTGGGCAAAAAATTCTGTATTCTTTATTCAACGCACACGAAGGATGGTGGGCAGAGCGTGTTATGGCGCCATGCCGTGATGCTCGTGCTATTTTGCAGCAAAATAATGCGCCTTTGTGTACCCTTGAATCGGACACACCTTTAGCCTCCATGCACCTCATAGGTTTTTCCTTAACGCATGAACTGGCTTATACCAATATTCTCTATATGTTGGATCTTGGGCAAATTCCTTTGCGTGCTCAAGAGCGTTTGGCGTGCGCAGATGATTTATTTACCTATCCCATCATCATTGCCGGCGGCGGTGCTACTTTAAGCGCAGAGCCCTTGGCGCCCTTTATGGATTTAATGGTGCTTGGAGAGGGTGAAGAAGCTCTTATGGATATTGCGCACTTGCTTGAAAAAGCACGCAGTGAAAAAATGCCACGTTCACAGTTTTTACGGGAAGCTCGCCATATTCACGGCGTTTATGTACCCAGCCTTTTTGAAGAAAATTCCGACGGTAGCCTTAGACCTTTATGCGATGATTATACCAAGGTGCACCGGCGCATTGTTATGGATTTGAATAAAACACCATATCCAAGTAAACAAGTGGTGCCCATTGGTGCGGTACATAACAGATTATCTTTAGAAATTGCCAGAGGTTGCACAAGAGGCTGTCGTTTTTGTCATGCCGGTATGGTCTATAGACCGGTACGAGAGCGTTCTTTGGCAGACATGGAAAGTATTTTGCAAGAATGTTTGAGTAAGACCGGTTTTGATGAAATTTCGTATTTATCACTGAGTACCGGAGATTTTTCCGCATTAAAAACGCTTTTTATGAATACCGTGGATCGCTGTGCTGCCGAGCAAATTTCCGTTTCTTTGCCGTCTTTACGTGTGGGTTCCATTGATGATGACATAATGCAGCGCATGGCAAGTATCAGACGAACAGGTGCCACCCTTGCACCAGAGGCCGGCAGTCAGCGTTTGCGTGATGTGATTAATAAAGGTATCAGCGAAGAAGATATTCTTCTACATGTACAAAAGCTTATGGAGCATGGTTGGCAACAAGTAAAACTCTATTTTATGATAGGTTTACCCACGGAAAGTTATGCAGACCTTGATGCCATTGTTGATTTGTGTTTGAAAGTAAGAGATGTGGCAAAGGGACCTCGTTTGCAAGTGACTGCTGCCGTTTCGCCCTTTGTACCCAAACCCTTTACGCCTTTTCAGTGGGAAGCGCAAATTTCCTTAGAAGAAATTCATGCACGTATTCAATACTTACGTGAAGCTTTTAAAACTCAAAAATCCCTTAAAATGCGCTGGCATGAACCAAGTATGAGTCATCTTGAAGGCATACTTTCTCGTGCCGACAGAAAAATGGCTGATGTTGTGGAAAAAGTATACAGAAGTGACGGAATTTTTTCTTCTTGGGTTGAAGGTTTTAAACTTGAACCTTGGCTTACTGCCATGGAAGAATGTGGTTTGCAGGCAGACGATTATATGGGAAGCCGCCATCAAGACAGCATACTTGCTTGGGACCATTTACAATGTGGCGTAAGTAAAGACTATTTGCTTAAAGAGTATGAAAGAGCGCTAGCAGAAAAAGTTACCAAGGACTGTCGCTATAATGCCTGCCAAAGTTGCGGCGTGTGTGATACTAAGGTGCATAGTTCGCATTTGTTTCAAGAAAATACCGAACGCAATGAAAAAGTGCAAAATATATTGAACTTTGAACAACGTGATCAAGCCACGCATAAAGCAAATTTTGATGCTTACGGAAAACTCATTCTGCCCAAAAAAACCAAGGCCGCACCGCCTGCCATTGCCGATGCCCTTAAAGTAAAAGCTGTGGAATATAGAGTGTGGCACAAGCGACTTGAACTTTCGGCATTTTTAAGCCAACTTGAGTTGCAAGCCATCATAGAGCGCACTTTGCGCCGTGCACAGCTTCCCATGGCATTTTCTCAAGGTTTTCACCCACTTCCGCTTATTTCATTTGGCAGAGCTTTGCCGGTTGGCGTTGGAAGCCAAGCGGAATGGTTTGCCATAACTTTACGTGAAAATATTTCTGCCAAGAAAGTTGCGGCAGGTCTTGACGCCCATTTACCCAGCGGAATGCAAGTATTACAGGTTCTTGAAACAAACAAAGCTCAGCGCACCGAGCAGGCTGTTCAAGAAAATTTTTGTTTAATGTATAAAGACTCTCAAAAAAACATGGACAAGCATTTTCAAATGTGGCATAGTTTTCTTGAAGCGTACTCCTTTCCTTTTACTCGTGAAACTAAAAAAGGTACACGAACCACTGATATTCGAGCACTTGTCAAAGATTCTCGGATAGATAGGGAAAATGCAAGGATATATTTCACTGCGGATTGGCTACAAGGTTATCTTTCGCCATTGTCTCTTGTGTTAGCTGTGCTTGGGCAAGATTGTTTACTAAGTCTATATCTAGAAAAAACGGAGCAGATATTTGCTGACAACAGCATATATCCACACAGGCCTTGAGGTTTTTATGGCGACAAGAACGGTTTTTACAGAGGACATTCCTTTTTCATTGCGGCTTAAATCATTATCGGATGACGAACTTTTAGACATTTGGGCAGAAACTCAAGAATTAGAAAGAGTTTTACGGGAAGAATGGGGAGCAGATGTGGAGCTGGCTTTTGAGTATGAAAAATACATCATACTTGAGTTACGCACACGTAGCTTTCACAGAATTTTTCCGTGCAAAGAGCCTAAACTGTGTAAGTGTGGTACGTAAGCAGTCCATTATATACTTTTTAAGAATTTCTTGAAGGACTAAATACATAAAAGTCCTTCAAGGAAAACTCAAGAATATATTATTGCCAAACTAAAGCTGCCCACTCACCTTCGGTAATGAGCGAAGGTGCAGGTAGATTTTGTTTCATATAGTATTTTTGCACGTCTTCTGCTTGTATGACAAGTAAACCGGAAAGAATGAGGCAGCCATCGTTTTTGCGCAAAGCAACCAGAGCCGGTGCCAATTCTTTAAGTGGATTTGCTAAAATATTTGCCACCACCAAATCAAATTTGCGACCTGCAACCACTTCCACCGAACCAAGAACAATATCAAAACCTGCTCTATTTTCAGCGTCATAGTTGCTGATGTTGTTGAGTGCTCTGTTTTCTAGGGCATTGTCCACGGCAAGGGGATCAATATCTGTGCCTATGCCGTACAACCCAAGGTGGCAACAACCAATACCCAAAATGCCTGAACCGGTGCCAAGATCCAAAAACTCCATACCCTTAGTAATGCGCCCTTGCTCCAAAAGCTGCGAAATGACCTTCAGACAAAGAGCTGTGGTACTGTGATGCCCTGTACCAAAAGCAGACTTTGGTTCAATGATAATACTTTGACGACCGTCAAGTTCCGTTGTATCTGCAAGCCATGGGGGCAATACCATAAAATGTGCTCCGCAAGCAATGGGAGTAAAATATTCTCTCCAAGCAAGTGTCCAATCTTCTTGCGGAACTTGTGAGACTTCCACAGAAACAAGAGGTACCATTGCTTGAACTTCTCGCACAACAGTGTTTATAAAATCTTCATTTTCACAATAAAAACGAAAACGTGTTTCACCGGTAGGTAGGCTTTCTTCTTCCCAACCAAAAGAAATATGCAAAGCAAGTAAGCCCCACAGTTTTTCCACGGCATCTTCGGTGACCAGCAAATCACAGCAAAATAGTATATTTTTTATATCAGACATTCAATAAACCATTTAAAATGATAAAAGTGTAATTTAAAATAAATCAGGGGAAAACTTTTACACACAAAAGCTTTCCCCTGTGAAAAGATTAATTTAGTAAATGGAAGGATACAGCTGCACCAAGATTGTGGCGATAATACCAACAATTATTCCGTAGAAAATGAAAGGCCAGAAGGTCTTTTTAAGCACGAGTCCTTCACGTCCGGCAAGTCCCACCACAGCGCACACGGCAACAATGTTATGCACGCAAATCATATTACCCATGGCACCACCAACAGCTTGGGTTGCCACAATGAGTTGGCGAGGCATTTTTAACAATTCAGCAGTGTTCCATTGGAATTCACCAAAAAGCAAGTCAGAAACGGTATTGGAACCGGTAATGAATGCGCCAAGACCGCCCACATAGGATGAAAGGAATGTCCAAGCACCGCCTGCTAAATCAGCCATGGTTTTGGCCATGGCAAGCGGCATGGAGTCAAGACCGCCGGGGTTGGCACCGGAACCACGGAAGATGGAAACAAGAGCCACAGCAAAAATAAGTGCGATAGTCGGGGATTTCATTTTGCTGATGGATTCGCCCCAAGCACGTTTAACAGCATCGCCGCTCATACCATGAATGGCAATGGTCAAAATGGCTACCAAAATAAAGGGAATGGTACCCGGTAAATACAAATACTGAATGGCAGCATTCACTTTTTCATAGCCTAAAATGTTAGTGAAAGGAATGGACTGACTTGCAAGCCAACCCTTCAAAGGAAGCTGGGAAATACGGGTTACCACAAGGATAAGACCGATAAGGGCATAAGGAAGCCATGCCCTGAATTGGCTCATATGAGCGGTGAACTCTGTTTTAACTTCCGTCTTCACTGTACCTGTCCATTCCGGATCCCAAGTATCTTGAGGACCGAATGTCCACACAGTTTTGGGTACGCAAAAGCCTTTTTTGGTACCGGCAACGAGCACACCAAGACCCACAAGACCACCGATAAGCGATGGGAATTCAGGACCCAAGAACCACGCAAAGCAAAGGTATGGTACAAGGAAACACACTGCGGCAAAAAGGCAGTATTTCCAAGCAGCAAAGCCTTCGCTCCAACTTTTATTTTGGCCGTAAAAACGGGTCATGAAGCCAAGAAGGAATATGGGCAAAATAATAGCCATGGGGCCATGCATGGTGGTGGCCCACTCACCGATAACTTTGGTGAAGTTTTCAAAGGTACCGAAATTTTCAGCCGTAATAAGTGGTTTTAAAGGACCAAAACCGATGATAACAGGTGTACCCACAGCACCAAAGGTTACAGGGAAGCTGTTGAAAACTAAACAGATAACAGCAGCAGCCAAGGGTGGAAAGCCAAGGGATAAAAGAAGAGGTGCGGCAAGAGCAGCAGGAGTACCAAAGCCGGCAGCACCTTCGATGAAGGCAGCAAACATATAGCCAATGATGATGGTTTGCACACGTCTGTCAGGGCTGATATTTTGCATACCGTATTGAATGGTTTCCATGCCACCGCTTTCTTTGAGCGTAAACATGATGAGAATGGCACCAAAAACAATAATAAGCACGCCAATGGCGGTGACAACACCTTGCAAAGAAAGTGCTGCCAAGTACATGGGTTCAAGTTTCCATACAAAAGCACCGGCCAAAACGGCAATAAGCCAAGCTATGGGCATGGCACGGGTGGCCGGCCAACGTAGCCCAACCATAAGGATAAGCGCTGCCAAAATAGGCAAGATTGCTATAAGCGCTAACATTGCTACAGACATAGTAACTCCTCTTTAAGCCAAGGTTTTCCTTGACAGTTAAATTAGCGGTTAAGATTTTTCCGAGGAAAACCTTTTGTGAACAAAACTTCTTCCCTCAGTCCCCCTGATAAAAAATTTTTTGAGTCAGAGATTTTTCCGGGGGAAAACCTTTTGTGAACAAAAGGTTTTTCCCCCAGACCCCCTTTCCA
>CAYJHV010000104.1:0-5841 GCA_964369825.1 uncultured Desulfovibrionaceae bacterium
AATCATATTAGAAAATTACACACAAAATTGACTTAAAAACTACATTTCTTAAAAATTTAGATGCGTTTGCCCTGGCTATTTAATAAATAAATTTAAAATCAAAAAGAGTAATTATGTTAGAATTTATAGGTAAAATTAAAACTCCTTATGATAGCGTGGACGCTTGCCCACGCAATACCGGCAAAGATGGACCACTTTGTTCCTTGGTTTTGAAGAAAGATTATCAAGATGGTTTATATGGTTTGCAAACAGGCGATAAGATACTCATTCTTTATTGGTTGGAACATTTTAAAAATAAAAATGTACCGGCAAACCCTCCCACAGTTTCTACAGTTCCCATGTCGCAAACATCTAAGGAAGATGGTGTCAAAAAGGGTGTTTTTTCGTTACGTTCTCCCCGTCGCCCCAATCCCATTGGGGCAGCAGTTGTGCAAATCGAAAGTATCACACAAAATATTGTGGAAGTTCGAGGGCTTGATTGCGTAAATGGTACTATGCTCTTGGATATTAAACCGGCAATCATGGATGAGCTATCTTAATTGTAAGCCTAATTACTTGTGTTTTGTATGTATTGTTTTATGGCGCCTTGAAATTTAAATTTATAATTACACATTGTTAAAGAAGAAATGCTATGTTAAAAAAAATTATGGCATTGTGCCGAATGATAAAGATTGAACATTCTATTTTTGCCTTACCCTTTGCCTATGTGGGAATTTTTCTGGCTCAAAGAGGAATGCCTCCTTGGGAACCAATATTGTTTTTGACCATTGCCATGGTGGCGGTACGTTCTTTTTCCATGGCCTTTAATCGTCTTGTGGACATTGAATTGGATAGCGCCAATCCCCGCACACAAACACGTCCTTTGGTTACCGGTGAAATAAGTGTTGGGCAATGTAAAATCTTTTGCGCATTTATGGCAATAATTTTCATAGCAAGCTGTGCGGCATTGAATACTTTATGCCTCTGGCTTTCTGTGCCCGCTTTGATTTTTGCCGGTACTTATAGTTATAGCAAGCGTTTTACGTGGTTATGTCATTTTTGGCTAGGCGCAACTTTAGGGCTTGCCCCTCTTGCAGGTTGGCTTGCTCTGCGTCCGGAGTTAAGCATTAATGAACTAATGACGCCCATTTTATTCTTTTTTGCGGTATTATTTTGGGTGGCAGGTTTTGATATTATTTATTCATGTCAAGATGTGGAGTTTGACCAAGAGTACAAGCTTTATTCCATACCGGCGCATTTTGGTTTGGAAAAAGCTTTGGCTTTGGCGGCATTTTCCCATGCCATGACGGCTATTTTTCTATTACTTGCAGGATTTTATGCACAACTTTCTTGGTGGTGGTACGCATTATGGGCATTGATGAGCGTGATTTTGCTTTGTGAGCATCGCCTCGTTCATGCCGATGATTTGCGCCGAGTTAACACAGCCTTTTTCACTTTGAACGGGCTTGTGGCAATCTTGGTTTTTGTGGCAGTTTTATTGGGTATTTTTGGTTAAAAAATGGCAAAAAAGAAAAAGTTTCAAATAGATTCGGAAATAGATGATGTGTCGTCGCTTCCCAAAAGCCGTTCACAAAAAAAACGAGACAGCCTTGCTTTGAAAGACCTTGGTGCAGAATTGACAAAGCTTTCTGCCGGGCAGCTCAAGCACATACCGCTTAACGAAGATTTGCAAGAAGCATTTAAGCTTATGGCGAAAATCACCGACCATGAAGGACGCCGGCGGCATCTGCAATATATTGGTAAGCTTATGCGAGAATGCGATCCTCTGCCCATACAAGAAGCCTTGGCTAAATTACAAGCAGGGCACACCGTTGACAATGCGCTTTTGCACCATGCCGAGCGTTTGCGAACTGCTTTACTTACCGCCGATTCCAAAGAAGTGGCAACTATCCTTGCACCTTGGCCGGAGGCTGCCGAAGAGTTGCATACCTTGATATTAACGGCTAAAGCTGAACAAAATCCTGAATCGCAAGGTGCAAAACGTGCCATTTTTCGCAAATTACGAGAACTTTTGTCAGAAAAATAATAAGTTTAAAAATTACATATTTCAATCAAATCTGTGTGTATCCACATCATAGTTTCCACTAAAAAAGCGTTTGAAAGTAGTTATTGCCTTTACGGCGCAATTGGAATATTGTGCGCCTGACAAAATTATTGCAACATAAACAACGAGGCGAATATGATTTTAGAGGTAGGTCTGATTGTTGTGAGCATACCCATTGGCTATGCTTTGCGAAAATCTTCCACTTTGGTCAACAGAACCGGACATGCTTTGACGGGTATTATTTATGCCATGCTTTTTTTCATCGGCCTCAACCTTGGAGGCAACGAAGATTTGCTGTTGCGCCTTGCTGACCTTGGCATACAAGGTGTGGTCATCGGTATTTTAAGTGCCCTTGGCAGTGTCTTCGCCTTGTGCTTTTTATTTCGTTCTTTTTTTCCGGATTTACCCCGTCCTAAAATTTACCGCAAAGATTCTGAGCAAATATAATGAAAGGCGCCTTCTTTATTGTATTCTTTTTTTTGTGCGGCATAGCTGTAGGCACACAAGAGCTTATCCCCGATAGCCTGAGCAGTGATTTACTCAGTTACTCCTTGTACATTATGTTGGTATTGGCCGGTATGTCCATGGGGTTTGATACAAAAAACTTTCTGATAATTAAGGAGTTTGGACTCAGGATTTTACTTATTCCCATAGGCAGCGTTATTGGTACCGTCCTTGGGGCTTTCCTTGCCTTTGCTCTTTTGCAGGCGTTGAATTATGATATCTCTTTTCGAGATACCTTGGGCGTCGGCGCAGGCTTTGGTTATTACAGCTTATCAAGTGTTATGATTTCCAATTTTGGTAATGCTGAGCTTGGTTCGGTGGCACTCATAGCCAATGTTAGCCGTGAACTTTTGACCTTGCTTTTTGCACCCATCATGATTCGCATGGCAGGCGGTCTTGCTCCTGTTGCTGCCGGAGGTGCCACCACCATGGATACTTGTATGCCCGTTATTGCACGTTATGCCGGTGAACAATACGCCATCATGGGGATTTTTTCCGGTATGGTTTTAAGTATTACCGTGCCCATATTTGTTACGGCTATTTTTACATTTTAATTTTTTTAGCTAACGGTCACTATCTTTGATTGAGGTTGTATGTTTTTTCGGTGCAAACAAAAAAATCATTCAGCACAAGTTACACGCAAGGTAATTATTGTGGGTGCAGGTGAAGTGGGTTACCATGTGGCTTTGCGCCTTGCCAATGAACAAAAAAATGTTGTGGTTATTGACCTTAATGAGCAAGCCTTGCAGCGTTTGGATGATGACATGGATGTGCAAACGGTGTGTGGTTCCGGTTCAAGTCCCAAAGTGCTGCAATCCATAGGTATTAATGACGGAGATATTTTTCTTGCGGTTACCAATAGCGATGAAAATAATATTTTAGCCTGTCTTTTTGCCAATACCCTTGCTCCCAAGGCTCAGAAATTGGCTCGCATTCGCAATGGAGAATATTTAAGTCATACCAATATATTGGAAAACCCTGCGTTGAATATCAGTGCTTTGGTGAATCCTGAACAAGAAATTGTCCAAAGTATTGATAAACGCCTGACTTTGCCGGGAGCGGTGGAGTATGGCGAGTTTGCCGACGGGCGCATTTGCATGGTGGCCATGAAGATGCATGAAGGTCCGCTCATAGGTAAAGCCTTAAAATATTTTCGTGATATTGTACAAGAAGAGCAAATTATGGTGGGTGCCATTGTACGAGATCAATCTTTGATTATTCCTTCCGGAGATCATAGTTTACAAGTGGGAGATGTTGCTTACTTTTTGTATCAATCAAGCGCACAGCCTGCACTTTTAAAAGCTTTGAAGCGTACCACAGGCTTCGTGTCCTCTGTGTGTATTATGGGTGGCGGAAGCATAGGTGCTTGTATGGCAGAAGCTTTTGCCCGAAAAGGCATAGACGTTACGCTCATTGAACGGGACTTTACTCGTTGTGCCGAACTTGCCAATAATCTTGACCATGTAACTGTTTTACATGGTGACGGTACACACAAACGTCTTTTTGAAGAAGAAAATCTTTTGCATACCGATGCTTTTGTGGCATTGACCAGCGACGAAAATACCAATATTGTTTCTTGTCTTTTGGCTAAATCCTTGGGAATGCGCGAGGCAGTATGTCGGGTGGATAGGGCAGAGTACCTTTCACTTTTGGCGCATATAGGCATTGACCACAGCGTGAGCTTGCGTTATTCGGCAGTGAACAGTATTTTGCAATATGTACGTCAAGAAGCCGTTATTTCATGTGTTTCTGTGGGAGATGAAGCGGCAGAAATCATGGAAGCAAGAGTGGGGGAACATTCTGCACTGAGGGGAAAAGCCGTTTATTCTCTGGGTTTACCCAAGGGGGTATTGGTACTTGCCATCATGCGTGAAAATGCTGCCTCCATTCCCAAAGGGGATACAGTTATGGAAAAAGGCGACGGCATTATTTTGCTAGCCTTACGTGATGTCATTGGTCAGGTGGAAAAAATTCTTTCATAACAAGGTATCAGTGTACATACCATGGCAAGTATCATCTTTATCATAGGTTTATTACTTTTATGCATGGCGCTTTGCATGACTTCTTTGCTTGGGATTTCTTATTGGTATGCTGACGGTGCTGCCCAAGGCATTTGGTTTGCCATACTGGCAACCGTAGTTTGCGCACTTTTGTGTTTACCGGCATATTTCAAGAAAAAATCAGGTTTCAGTCAACAAAAAGCCTTTGCCACCGTGGGCTTATGCTGGATTATTATTAGCATTGCCGGAGCTTTGCCTTTTATTTTCAGTGGCGAGTTAAGTTTTACCGATGCTTTTTTTGAAAGCGTTTCCGGTTTTACCACCACAGGCTCAAGTATCCTCACCAATGTGGAGATTTTTCCTAAAAGTCTGCTGTTTTGGCGTTCTTTAACCCATTGGATTGGCGGTATGGGTATAGTTTTGCTCTCCCTTGCGCTTTTTTCCGTGCTTGGCGTGGGTGGAATGCAATTGTACAAAGCAGAAGTTTCAGGGCACATGCCGGACAGATTTACTCCAAGGCTAAGAGATACTGCCGGCCTCATGTGGAAAATTTATCTGGGTATGACTGTTATTCTCATTGCGCTGCTTTGGCTTGGCGGTATGGATATTTTTGACGCCGTCAATCATAGTTTTGCCACCGTGGCAACGGGGGGATTTTCCACTCGCAATGCTTCCTTGGCAGCATTTCCAAGCCCTTTTATTCAATGGACAATAATTTTCTTCATGTTCATTGCCGGTATAAATTTTACCCTACATTTCCGTTTTTTGCGTGGTGATTTTCGATGTTTTCACAAAAATGATGAATGTCGCACGTATTGTTATGTGTTGGTATTGAGTATTGTGGCTATTGCAAGTATTTTATGGGTTTTTCAAACTTATCCCGTGGCTGATCTGGCTGACTTTGAAGCACTTTTGCGTACCGTCAGCTTTCAAGTCCTGTCCATAGTCACGACAACCGGCTTTGCCAGCGAAAATTATGCCCTTTGGCCCACCTTTGCCCTCGGCATAATACTTATTTTGACACTTGTGGGCGGCTGTGCCGGTTCCACCGCCGGCGGACTCAAGATGTTGCGTTTGAATATTTTATGTCGTTTGACGGCATTGGAAAGTTTTCGTTTTTTGCACCCACGTTTGGTGCGTCCCTTTAAGATGGATGGAAAAAGTCTGCCGGCAAAGGCTATTATGTCTATTTTAGCGTATTTTTTGCTGCTTATGGGGCTTCTTGTCATCTGTACCCTGCTATTGCTTCTTTGTAAGCTTGACCTTGAAACGGCCTTTAGTGCCAGTCTTACT
>CAYJHV010000105.1:0-5800 GCA_964369825.1 uncultured Desulfovibrionaceae bacterium
ATGCTGAATAAACGATACTCTCGAGAAAAAGCACTTTTTCAGTGACGACTAATTATTAATCAAGACCGCCCTTGGTGCTACGCACGGCATTTCCTTGATTTTTGAGTAAGCGCACGGCATTTCCCAAGGCAAGACCTAGTCCTTTGGCGGCAGATTCAAGTAAGTGATGCCCATTTTTGCCATAATGAAAACTGACATGTAAATTACAGCGCAATGCCGCAGCCAGTGCTTTGTAATGCTCTCTCCAGAGGTCTTTTTCCTCACCGCCAATGAGCGGCGGCAGAAGTTCGTCACCACGCCATTCAATCCACGGTCTTCCTGAAATATCAATCGTCACATCGGCAAGAGCCTCATCCATGGGTACTCGTCCATAGCCCACACGCTCAATACCTTTGCGGTCTCCAAGAGCCTGCAAAATAGCTTGGCCAAGACAAAGAGCCACGTCTTCGGCGGTATGGTGTCCATCAATATGTAAATCGCCGCTACAAGAGATTTTTACGTCAATTTGCGCCCAAAAAAAAGTCAGTGTCAGCAAATGATCGAGCATACCAAGACCGGTATGCACCTCCACATTTCCTGTACCGTCCAAGTCCAGCTCTACGCTGATCTGCGTTTCTTTGGTATTGCGCTGTATGATGGCATTACGTGTGCTTTGACTCATGCCTTTTTCTCCTTTATTTGCGCTGTTGATGTGTCTTCATTTTGCTCAATTTCAGCTTTTTGTAAAATAGACTCATCGTTGCTTTGTTCAGTGTCATCGTTTTTTACAGTTGCATTTTGCTTGTCATGGTCAGTTGCTTCAGCTTCAGTATTGGCGTCAGTACCATTAACGTCGTCAGGATTTTCCATGTCTTCAACTTTTTTCTTACGCCCGAAAAAAGCAGCCACTCCAATGCTCATTTCATAGAGGAGCATCATGGGGACGGCCATCAATACTTGAGAAATAACATCGGGTGGGGTTAAAATAGCGGCCAAGATGAATATGCATAAAATGGCATAACGTCTTGCCTTGCGCATCATAGGAGCAGTAAGCACTCCCATACGAGCAAGGAAAAAGGTGAACAGCGGCATTTCAAAAATGAGCCCAAATGCAAGCAATAATTTGAGTGAAAAGCCAAGATATTCATTGAGTGAAGGCATGGCGGCAATTTGTTCGCTGGCAAAACCTACAAAGAAAGTAAAAGCATAGGGAAATACCACGAAAAAGCAAAAAGATGCGCCTGAATAAAAGAAAGTGGCAGATATTAATGCCATGGGTACCATGTATTTTTTTTCTTCTTCATACAGCCCGGGGGAAATAAAACCCCAAATTTGATAAAATAAATATGGGCTTATTAAAAAAATTGCTGCCACAAAACCCACTTTCACATAAACAAAAAAAGCTTCGGGTAAGGCGGTAAAAATGAGCTTGGAACCTTCCGGTAAAGCGGCTATGAGTGGTTTGCAAAGCTCGGCAAAAAGCGGTTCGGCAAAAGTGTAACACACCACAAAGGCAAGCCCTATGGCAATGAAACAGCGTACCAAACGTGTGCGCAATTCTCCCAAGTGCTCCATAAGGGTCATACCTTTTTCTTCGGGTACCGTGGGAGCATTGCCATGTTCATCAAGTGGCGGCAAGCCTCGTTCTTCACGAGTTTTACGTGGGGGGCGATTGCCTTTGGGTTGATTCAATGGGCGTTCTTGCTCAGTTTCGCTGTCTTGCGTGTTGTCGCTGTTATTATTTTCGGAATTTGTTTCAGCGTTGAGTGCGGAAGAATTATTTTCCACAGACGAATTTTTTTGTGTTTCAGTACTTGTTTCGGATTCACCAAACGTACCTTCTTTTTGTTCAGCTTCATCGGAAGAGGGGTTAATGGTACCTTGCTCCGCAAGATTTTGGTCAATGCGCTGTAAATCTTTAGAATTGCTCATGCTCAATCCTTAGCTTTTTTCAGATATATTTTGAGCATTTTTTTCGTTGTGCTCAGATTTTGGGGCATGAGCCTCGGCATTTGCTTTGGCAACAGCTTCTTCTACAGGGGTAGCAGAAGCGGATTTGACATGGTCATCTTGTGCGCTTTGTTCTTGCGTGGGTGTGGATTGCTTTTTTACCGTGCTGGCATCGGGCACATAGTCCTTGGGAATGTCTTTACTTTCATTGGAACCAAAAAGTTCTTTTTCCGCTTGCTTTTTTCTTTCTTCATGTTCTTCTTGAGCTATTTCTGCATTCATAGTTCTTTGAAGATCTGTTGTTACACGACGAAATTCTCCCATAACTTTGCCAACCGTTTTGGCTATACCCGGCAAAGATTTTGGACCAAGCACAACCAGTGCCACCACCAGAATAACCAAAAGTTCTGTACTACCTATGCCAAACATATTTTTCTCCAAAGATTTTATTGCTTAAAGTAAAAATTAGTTTTTCAAATTGTTTTGAAAAACAATTTGAATTTGTATAGATGATTTTTCTTTCAAAGAAAAGTTGTTTTTTATGCTCATTATTTTATTGTCAACCTTAAACGTCAAGTTGTATAGCTCGAAATATGTATAAAAAACATTATTTTGAATAATTAAAGTATTGTTTTAAGCAACTGTATATAACTTTATTACTCTGTGGTTTACAAATGTTTTTATTTTTCGTATAATGAATACAGATGTTAGACGTTTGTCAATAAATATTCTTTTCGAGAAGACAAAGGAGAAATCATGCAAATACGCCCGGCGCATGTGGCAGGTTCTTTTTATGCTGGCAACGGTCAAACTTTAAACGCCTATCTTGAGCATAGTCTCTTGATTGCTAAATCTTCCCTAGAAGCAGTTGATGCCCAGATGGTATTTTTACCACATGCCGGGCATTTTTTTTGTGGACACATCATAGCTGAAACCCTTGCAAGGGTGCGTTTGCCAAGTCGCCTTATCATTCTTTGCCCAAATCATACCGGACGTGGAAAACCACTTTCTGTGTGGGGGCATACGCAAGACGATAGCGGTGCGTGGCAAACACCTCTTGGCAATGTGCCTGTGGATGGTGCCCTGTCTGCTGCTGTGATTAAAGGTGTTGACGATGAAAAATTTTTTGAGCTCAATACCGATGCGCATGTACAAGAACATTCCATAGAAGTTATCCTTCCCTTCTTACAAAAGATTGTACCAAATCTTCACATACTCCCCATTTCCGTGGCTACGAGTAATTTTGGGCTTTTACAAAAAGCAGGGCTTGCATTGGGAGAAATAGTTAAAAATTTACAAGAAAATGGCGAAGATGTTGGTATCGTCGTCAGTTCTGACATGCATCATTTTTCTGACCATGAACGCACCCTTGAGCTAGATACGCTTGCGCTGGAAGCCCTTATGGAATTTGACCCCGTAAAGCTGTACAATGTGGTGCATCAAAACAAAATTTCCATGTGTGGTGTCTATCCAACTGTTATGGCACTTTATGCTTGTAAAGTTTTAGGTTGCCAAAGTTGTGAGTTGGTAAAGCATACAACTTCTTATGAAAAAGGAGGTGATTCGGCAAGAGTTGTAGGCTATGCAGGTCTTTTTGTGCAAAAAAGAACTTGCCATAATTTATAAAACCGTGCAAAGTGTCGTTCAAGTAGGTTTCGTTAACTTTACAACTAAGGTTAATTTGCTTATATTTTAATTGCTTGGAGGAGTTATGTCTCAAGTGAACAATGATGTCGTCGTCGACAGAGCGCAATCGTCATGGTCTGATTTATGGAAAAAAGAGGATTATTGGGCCATATGGTTAGGATTGGCTTTTGTCTTCCTTGGTTTGTATTTATATGTTTTTACATATCCTGAAGAGGATAAAATTAAAAATCAAGCAATGGTGGCGACTGCTCAAAAAGCTATGGATGCCGAATCACAAAAGGCCGGGTATAAAACCGTAAAATGGTATGAAGAACAGGCAAAAATAAAGGTAAAATTTATTCCTTCCGAATTTGGCAATGCCTTAAAATCTTATATGAAAACCCCGGCACGTTGGTCAAATAACCCCATGCAAGCTTTCGTGCTTGACCAAGCAGGTGCCGATGCTCGCAATGCAAAAGCAAAACCTGCCGCCGATGCTGCCATTAAAAAAGCTGCCGATGCCAAAGCCGTGGCTGTAGCTGCCGATAATGCCGCCGCCGCTGTGGGATATAAAGATGAAAAGCTGAACAAAGAAGCCGAAAGCAAAATTGTTGAATGGCGTAACGCTGTCTATACCGAAGGTAAGGCTGTGGCAAAAACAAAGGTGAAACCCTTTAATATATTGCCAACGTTACCCATCATGATGGTAGCTCTCGGTCTTATTTTCGGTATTGGTATTGCCGCCATGGGGCAAAGTGTTCCCAAATTCTTGATTGGCTTTGTGGGACTGTTTATCTTCACTATTTTTGCTCTTACCATGGGCGGTCAAAGCGACATTCGTGGTTACGGTGTCGGTACCGAAGCTTGGGCCATCATTTTAGGTATGCTCATCGCAAATACCGTAGGAACTCCCAATTTTATAAAACCTGCTTTACAAGTGGAGTATTACATCAAAACAGGTCTTGTTTTGCTTGGTGCCGAAATCTTGATGGATAAAATCGTTGCCATTGGTATTCCCGGATTATTCGTAGCTTGGGTTGTTACCCCCATCGTCTTGATTTGTACCTATATTTTCGGTCAAAAGGTTTTGAAAATTCCTTCCAAGACTTTGAATATCACCATTTCTGCCGACATGAGCGTGTGCGGAACCTCTGCTGCCATAGCCACCGCCGCCGCTTGTCGTGCCAAAAAAGAAGAACTTACTCTTGCTGTGGGTATTTCCTTGCTCTTTACCGCCATTATGATGGTTGTTATGCCTATCGTGATTAAACAATTGGGCTTACCACCTGTTCTTGGCGGTGCTTGGATTGGCGGTACCATCGACGCCACCGGCGCTGTTGCCGCTGCCGGTGCATTCCTTGGCGACACTGCCATGCAAGTGGCTGCCACCATTAAGATGATTCAAAACGTGCTCATCGGCGTCACAGCCTTTGGTGTGGCATTGTATTGGGTTACCAAGGTGGAACGTCAAGAAGGCGTAAAAGTTGGGCCCATGGAAATTTGGCACCGTTTCCCCAAATTCGTTTTGGGATTCCTTGCCGCCTCCATTATATTTCCGGTTACTATGGAAAGGGCCTGAGCGAAGGTCTGCTCACTGCCGGTACCATTAAAAGCCTTACCGGTCCATTGCGTGGCTGGTGCTTTAACCTCTCCTTTGCTGCCATTGGTCTTGCCACAAACTTCCGTGAGCTTGCCCACTACTTCAAAGGCGGAAAGCCGGTTATTCTTTATTTCTGCGGTCAATCCTTCAACTTAGCCCTGACCTTGCTCATGGCTTATATTATGTTTGAAGTGGTATTTGTGGAATATGCCAGCAAAATCTGATGATTTTTAACTAATTCGAATTAATTCTAGGTGTCATATTAACGTAAATTGAACTTAGAATAAGAACAAATCTCCGGTGGAAGGGTGCAACTTCCACCGGAGAGCATATTTGTAAGGAGTGAATAAAGTTATGGATAACAGCTCACAAAAAAGCAAACTTAAAGGCTTGTTGCAGCTCCTTGCATGTCTTTTAGGGATTTGGGTTTTTATATGGCATGTATCGCCCATCATCGAAGAAAATATTCCTGCCTTTGCTCGCTACAAAAGAATTGCTTTGGAAAATGATATCAATCCTTCCGCTTTGTATTACAATGATGTGCATGTGACCGTAGATGCCGCACAAAATACGAGGGATACTTGGCTTTTTTTACAAAGTAGAGAAAAGAAATCAAAAGAAGAAAATCAGGATTAATTTTTGCCT
>CAYJHV010000106.1:0-5761 GCA_964369825.1 uncultured Desulfovibrionaceae bacterium
CCTTTGCGTGTTTTGGTGCGTCCAAAAGCTGTGTTGTATGCCGATGCCGACGGCAAAAAAGTTCTTGAAGGACAATTGCCGGTATTTAAATCTTATTTTGTATACACTCGCCCGGGCGGTGAATCCAGAGCAACCGGTGAAGGTTGGTATGAAGTAGGTACTGATGAAAATGGTAAAATTGTCGGCTGGCTCAAGACCTCGGATGTTTTTGAGTGGAAGCAAACCATGTGTCTTGCTTATACTCATCCGCAAGGGCGCAAACCGGTGTTGATGTTTGAAGAAGAAACAGTTCTTGCCGATTTACTCAAAAAAAATCCTGAACTTCGCACGCAAGACATCACTCAATTGTATGCCGATATAGACGGTGCCGCAGCCAAACCTTTACCTGAAGATTTTCCCGTCATCTCTGTGGAGCCAAAACTTGCCGTTGATATAAATAAACAATTTTATTTATTGCCGATTTTAGATCACAAAAATATTTCTATGGGCAGCCATGAAGGTCGTATGCTCCTTCTTGCGGCGGTGAATGCCAAAGCTGATGCTGATCGTGAAAAATCCAGTGATATTCGCACTAATCCGGAATATACCAAGGCAGCCACTGCTACCGAAAAGCAACATGCTCCCAAGAAACAAGATGTGAAGTATGACATAGTGTGGGTTATGGATACCACACGCAGTATGCAACCTTACATTGAGGAAGTACGTAATACTCTTGAAAAAATGAGTACGGAAATCAGCAGCAAACCTGAATTACAAAACCGTATTGCCTTTGGGCTTTGGGCATACAGAGATTCCACTACAATTAAAGATATTGAATATTTAACAAAGAACTTTACACCTGAATTGCAACCTGTGGAAACCTTTATCAATACCTTAAAAGATGTTAAGGAGACAAAAATTGACTCCAAGGACGTTGATGAAGACATGTTTGCCGGCGTGCTTGATGCCATTGAAAAAACCGCTTGGCGTGAAGGTGCCATGCGCATGATTATAGTTGTTGGTGATGCTCCTGCGCACGCTCCGAGTCATCCATGGAACAGTACAAAAATGAGCGAGCAAGAAATTCGTCAATTGGCAACAGACAATAATATCACTGTTTTTGGTATACATGTGGAACCCAATGTAAAAAAATGGATCAACAGAGCAGCTAATAAGCAATTTAAGACCATCAGTTTCAATGCCGGTACCGATGCTGCAGTTTTATGGTCCATGAAATCCAAGGATCGCCAAAAATTTGTGGAAAAATCAGCCATACCCACCAATGAAATCATAGCCTTTTTAGAGCAGGCCTTGAAGGAAGCTGAAGCTGCAAATGCCGTGGCAGAAGCTTCGCAAGCCCCTGTGCAAACTCCGGCGCAAGCACCAAAAGCTGAGGAAGCTCCCAAAGAAGAAAAGCCAACAGCAGGCGACCCCAGTAAAGCGCAAGTGCGCCAAGCCTTACAGGCCGCCATGGTTACGTGGCTTGGCAGAGTTTCGGAAGTGGAAGCTCCCAATGATGTGGAAGCATGGGTTGTCGATAAAGACTTGAGTAATCCTGCCGTAAGATCCTTGGATGTGCGCTTGCTTATTACAAAACGTCAATTGGACAGCCTTGCAGTTATTATGAAGGATATTGTTACGGCAGGTTATGATGCGCAAATGAGCAGTACAGACTTTTTCAAGCAATTGCAAAGTGTTTCTGCCACAGCTTCACGTAATGCCGACAAATTGGCTCAAGCAAAGAATATGAGTG
Organism: uncultured Desulfovibrionaceae bacterium; assembly: GCA_964369825.1. GTDB lineage: Bacteria > Desulfobacterota > Desulfovibrionia > Desulfovibrionales > Desulfovibrionaceae > CAYJAD01. Next base: position 1,733 of record CAYJHV010000106.1, read on the forward strand.
AAACAGGTCTTATTCCTGACTTTTTGAAAGGACTTCCCTATCAAAGTCAAATTATGGCCATGTCACCGGAGCTTTGGGACAGTATGGGCGAAGATGCACAAAATCAATTACTTGAGCGTATTAACAGCAAACTTGCTGCCTATGAAACTTTAAGTAATTCACCGGATCAATGGATAGCACTCAATGAAGGCGATGCTGCCGATGAGTATGTTATACCTTTATCCTTGGATTTACTTCCTTAAGATTTGTTTTTTATGATTAAATTGGCAGTACAGGAACTCTACTTGGAAAGAGTGAAGGGCAACGCCACATTTCGTTTGCATATCCCATTTTTGGAATTGATAGAAAAGCGCATTGTGGCAGTTGTTGGGCAAAGTGGTTGTGGCAAATCTACACTTTTAGATATGCTTGCACTCATTCTCAAGCCCAATGCTTCAAAAAAGCCCGGCGGTCTGAGAAAAATGGATTTCCAAAATGCACATAACAATATTATAAACCTTTTGGAAGCAAACGCTGCAGTGCTTGCTTCCATTAGGTGCAAAGAACTTGGTTATGTTTTGCAATCGGGCGGACTTTTACCCTTTCTCAATGTGCAAGAAAATATCCTCTTACCGGCAAAACTTACCAATTGTGCTCCTAAAGAAACCGCCATTTGGTTTGATGAATTGGTTACAACCCTTGGGATACAAAATCATATTTATGATAAACCACAAAAACTTTCCGGCGGTCAAAGACAAAGAGTGGCCATTGCCAGAGCTCTTATTCATCGCCCAAGCATAGTTTTGGCAGATGAACCCACCGCAGCAGTGGACAGTGAAAATGCCAAAATTATCTGTGAACTCTTAAAAAATGCCATTCATGCTTGCGGAGCGGCAGCCGTTATTGTAAGTCATGACCACACGCTCATGCTTTCGCAAGGCTTTGAAATTGCACAATTTAGCTTGCAAGTGCATGGTGAGTTCGTCAACTCCACCTTGCTTTGGCCGGAATATAATACAAATCAGAAATTTTTTTCTAAACAGGGGTTAAACCTTACGTGTGCAGGACAATATTAAGGTGCGTGAATATCTAACTGTTATTTGGATGGCGTGCAAAGACTTGCGCCATGATGTGCGCATGACCTTATGCCTCGTCCTTACCGTGGCAGCCATTGCTTTGCCCTTATTGCTTTTTTTCGGGCTAAAAAATGGAGTCGTGGAAGTAATGCGCCAGCGTATGCTCAACGAACCAAGCTTTATGGAAGTCATTTCTCAAGGTACTCAAGTATTAGACGCCGCATGGTTTGATACTTGGGGTAAAAATCCCAATGTAGGCTTTTTAGTGCCACGCACTCGAGAACTTGGTGTCACTGCTGCATTTGTCCATGAAAACAAAGCCGGTACAAAAAGTAAAAGCATACGAGCCGACATGCAACCCAGCGGTCCCGGTGATTGGCTTTTGCAAAGTTATCGCATTGCCGCTCCCCTTGAAAACCAATGCGTTTTGACGGCAAGCCTTGCACAGAAATTACAGGCAGAAAAAGGTAGCACCCTTATCGTCGGCATCCATAGACAGAGGGTCAATGGAGGTATGGAAACTGCCACCAAAAAAATGTTGGTAAGCGGTGTTTTGCCGCAACAGGCCACAGGACGAGATATGGCTTTTGTGCCGCTGAAATTCTTGGAAAATACCGAATCCTATCGTGACGGTTTCGGCGTTGAAGAATATGCATGGAAAGGTGAAAAAGCCTCGGCGTATCCGGTATATTATGGAGCACTTTTATTACTGAAAGAATTGCCCGACGCTATTTTTGCGGCACAAATGCAACAACGCACAGGATTCATTGAACTGGTACCGCTTGACACTCACAGTGAAACACTTATTCCTGTACCCAAAGACTGGAAAGCCATGTATTTATATACGGGAAAATCTGCCATTAATTCCTTTAAGCTTCAAGAGCTGGTGGACTTGTTGCGGGGTAAAGAAAGTGTCTTGATGCCCATTGCCGGAAGTAAAGATCAGCCACTTTCTATTCTTCTTTATGAAAACAAAGAAGATGCCGAAAGAGCGGAAAATGGTATGCATCTTGACTTGGCAGCGGGTACGCTGTGGGCAGCATCGTCCTTTGAAAATATACTTCCGTCAAATATAGCAAAAAATGTGTGGGAAGACAGTAAACGCAATGTGGCAACGCTTTTAGTGCCCACACACATTGCCCAAAAATTTCCTCAAAAAATTGTGACGGCACAAGTAAAAACAAAGACCGGTGCGCAAGTGCTTATGCCTTTGCAGCTTGAGGCAACACCAACACTTACCAAGGATGTGGCCATTGCTTCGGCAGGTCTTGTGGGTAGATTAAACTTACTCCTTGAACGCCCATTAACTATGGGAAATATGCCGCAAACAGCACATTTTGGCAATGAAAATGTTCCCTTGCTTCTTGGCAGGAAAAATTATTCTCGCTTTCGCATGTATGCCAGATCCCTTGACCAAGTGGCTCCCCTTGCTTTAGAATTGGAAAAAAGTGGCATAGCCGTCAAAACTCGAGTGGCAGACATTGAGCGTGTACGACGTATGGATCAATATCTCTCTCTTATTTTGGGACTTATTGCCGGAGCAGCCATCATTGGCGGTGCCATTGCCTTACTCTCTTCATTATTTGCCAGTGTGGAACGAAAAAGACGCTCGCTGGCTGTGCTAAGATTACTTGGCATTCACGGTGTCACCTTATGCGCTTTTCCCTTAACTGCCGGCATAGTTATGACTTTTATGGGCATATGCTTTGCTCTGTTCTTATATCATATGGTAAGTTTTTATATTAATTATTTGGCACAAGATTTTATTTTGCCCGGTGAAGTTTTGTGTCATTTAACCTTAGAACAGCAGCTTTGGGCTTTACTTTGGGCATTTATGGCTTCCATTGTGGCAGGTCTTGCCGCTGCTCGCAGTTTGCTCAAAATTGAACCGGCAGAAGGTCTTCGTGACGAATAGTAATGAATAAGTGAGGAAAAATCGTATGAAATGTTGGATTCTATTGAGTCTTTTATGCGGTATTATATCTTTTCCGCAATGGGCATTGTGTGCCCAAGAAGCCGGTGCCTGCAATCCCAAACCCGCAGAAGGCGATTTGGTTTTACCGGGTCCTTCGGGAACCTGTTTTGCTTTTCGCCCCATTTCCGTACAAGGTAAGGGACCTCTTGCCGGGCAAGGTTTTATCATGGGAGATGCAGACAGTGACAGTTTTCGCTCTCCTCCCACCAAGGCAGTGATTGGCGGCAGCTTTGCATCTGAAGAGGATGAAAATATATGGATATTTTATTTGGGAAAATACGAAGTATCCCGTGCTCAATATAAGGCTTTGATGGGCAAACTTCCTGAAAGTATTAAAGATGATACGCCGGAAAATGAAAATTTACCCATAACAAATATTAATTTTTATGAAGCCATGGCTTTTACCAATGCTCTTAACCAATGGTTTTACGCCAATGTTTTGGATAAAATGCCAAAATCAGGGAAATATCCCGGCTTTGTGCGCTTACCCACTGAAATTGAATGGGAATTTGCTGCCAGAGGCGGTAGAGCGGTAAAAGCATCTGTTTTTGAAGCTCCTCACCCTTATGGTGATGTCATTGCCGAACATGAGCATTATAAGAAACAGGAAACATTGGCAAAACCTAAAGCCATAGGCTCCCTTGCTGCTAATCCTTTAGGTTTACATGATATGCTTGGCAATGTTCAAGAAATGACCTTGGCACAATATCAATTTGAATATTATCAAGGACGCAGCGGTGGTTTTGTGAGCCGAGGCAATGCCTTTTATATGGAAGAAGATGAATTGCATGTGGCACAAAGACAGGAAGAACCTTATTATCTAGTTCGTGGAAAAAAAATTTATCCCAATGCTAAAGCTATTTTGGGAATGCGCCTTGCTCTTACCGCCCCTCTCTTAACCGATAATAATGCTATCAATGAAATTAGTGATGCGTGGGAAGAGTATCGTGCCGGAGCCGGAAGTCAAAATCCTGCCGCACTGTCTATAGCTCCCACCAG
>CAYJHV010000107.1:0-5721 GCA_964369825.1 uncultured Desulfovibrionaceae bacterium
GTACACAGCGACCACGCAAGCCGCTTTTACCGCCCATATAACTTGACCAATAACAGCGACCGGAAACGCAATAACACAATGCACCGTGCACAAAGGTTTCCAACTCCAAGCCATCGGGACAGGCTTCACCCATAAGGCGAATTTCGTCGATGCTCAGCTCACGAGGTAAAATAACCCTGTCTGCTCCAAGTTTTTTGGCAGCAACAAGTCCGGCAGGATGCGTTATGTTGGCAAGGGTTGAAAGGTAGATACCGCCTTCAAAATGGGCATTACGGGCAATATCAATAAAGCCGGGGTCTTGTACTATGATGGCGTCGGCATGTACTTGTTTTGTTAAACGTGAAACAAGATTATATGCGCTGCGCACATCATCCGATTTTATAAGGGTATTCATAGCCACATAGACTTTTACGTCATGGTCATGGGCTAAATCCACCAAACGTGAAAGTTCTGTGGCACCAAAATTTTCCGCTTGCATTCGGGCAGAAAAATGCTTGAGTCCCACATAAATGGCATCGGCACCGGCGGCAAGTGCTGCCAAAAAAGAGGGGGTATCCCCTGCCGGTGCAAGTATTTCCGGTTTAAAGCTCATGCTAATCTCAGATATTTTGAAAAAAAGGTTGAGTATACATTGATAGATAAAAATGTACTATACTTTATAATATTTTTTGTACCAAGCGACAAACCGCTCAATACCATCTTCCAAAGATGTTGCCGGAGTAAAGCCGGTGACAGCACTTAAATTATCCACGCTGGCATGGGTAGAAACAACATCTCCGGCCTGCATGGGCAAATAGTTCTTTATGGCTTTTTTGCCCAGTTTCTTTTCAAGAATACTGATAAAATCGCCCAATGCCACGGTATTATTATTACCTATATTATAGATGCACCATGGAGCCGCACTAAAATCCGGAGCAGGCAGAAGTGGATCAAAGTGTGCATTTTTGCCTTCGCCACGCTTGGGAATGCAGGGAATGAGACGTACAATGCCTTCCACAATATCGTCAATATAGGTAAAGTCTCTTTGCATTTGTCCATTATTAAAAACATTTATGGCTTTACCCTGCATGATGGCAGTGGCAAAAAGATGCAAAGCCATGTCCGGTCTGTTCCAAGGTCCATACACGGTGAAAAAGCGTAAACCGGTACAAGGTAAATCATAAAGATGACTATAGGCATGAGCCATGAGTTCATTGCTTTTTTTGGAAGCGGCATACAAACTTACGGGATGATTGACCGGGTCAGCCTCGCTGTAAGGACGTTTAGCATTTAGACCGTATACCGATGAAGAAGAAGCAAAGATGAGATGCGCAACCTTACTATGCCGGTTTTCAATGCTGTAACGTACTCCGGCTTGAGCGGCTAAATGTACCACATGCGTAAATTTTTCTTTGGCAAAAAGATTGTCCATAAAAGCATCGTCTGCCAAATCACCAAGAGCAAAGGAAAAATTCTTGAGCGGTTCAAGCTCGGCAAGTCTTGCTTTTTTGAGGTTTACGTCATAATAGTCGTTGAGGTTATCTAAGCCAACAACGCTGTGCCCTGCATTAATAAGCTGTAAAATGAGGGGATGTCCAATAAATCCGGCAGCTCCGGTAACAAGTATATGCATATTTCTTTCCATGTGTGGATTGTAGCAAAAGCGTTAAACAAGGTAAACATCTTTTGACTAAAGTTAAAATCTGTGAAAAAGCATTGGCTGAGCATGTGTATACTGCTTAATGCCTAAATTATCCACTGTTCTTTTCGGCAAAAAAATGATTTTTATATGTTACAGATATTTTTTAACTACTTAATTAGGAAATCACTATGCCCTACCTCGAAGCACAAAGCGCGCAATTGGCGCACCCGAAAATTTGGAAAGCCGAGCAACTTGTGGAGATTTTAGCCAAAGAAGTTTCGGAAAATCGGAAAACCGACGGAGTTCCGGACAAGGCACACATTGTTTTTACCAATGGTTGCTATGATATTTTGCATCCCGGGCATGTGTCGCTATTGGCTGAGGCAAAAAACCTCGGTGAAGTCTTGGTCTTGGCTTTAAATACCGATGCCTCGGTGCGTCGCCTCAATAAGGGCGCAGAAAGACCCATTAATAGTCTTGGAGTCAGGGCTTTTATGGCAGCGCACTTGGAAAGTGTTGACTATGTCACCGCCTTTGATGAGGATACCCCATTAGAAATTATTACTCTTCTGAAACCGGATATTTTGGTGAAAGGAGGGGACTGGCCAACGGAAAAAATTGTGGGTGCCGATTTTGTGCAAAGCTATGGCGGACTTGTTTATTCACTGCCTTTGTTTGGCGATTATTCCACCACAAACTTCTTAAAAAATCTGAAATAATAACATTAATATAAAGAACCATATGAATACATCTGCAAAAATTGCTATTATTGGCGGCGGTCTTGCCGGTACGGAATGCGCCTTGTTATTGGCCGCAAATGGTATTGCCAGCACTCTTTTTGAGCAAAAACCACAGTATATGTCACCGGCACATCATTTACCCGAACTTGCCGAGCTTGTGTGCTCCAATTCCTTGCGCTCCAATGAACTCAGTTCCGGTATTGGTTTACTTAAACAAGAACTTCGAGAATTAAACAGTCCCTTTATGCGTCATGCCGACGCCGTTGCCGTACCGGCAGGTAAAGCCTTGGCAGTGGACAGAGAACTTTTTGCCAAAAATATGACCGCAGAAATTGCTGCAAATCCTCATGTCACCTTAAAATATGAGCAAATACAAAGCCTTGATGACAGCGTACTGCAAGAATTTCAATATGTTGTGTTGGCAGCAGGCCCGCTCATGTCTGACTCTCTTGCCGCATCGCTCAGTGCCCAAACCGGTGGCAGTAATTTATATTTTTACGATGCCATTGCACCCATTGTCAGTGCCGAATCCTTGGATATGAGCATTGTTTTCCGTGCTTCTCGTTATCAAGAGCCGGAAGAAGCGGCCATAAGCGGAGAATATCTCAACTGCCCCATGGAAAAAGATCAATATATAGCATTTTATGAGGCATTGCTTGCCGGTGAAAAAGTGCAGGCCAAGGACTTTGAAGAAGAAAAACATTTTGAAGGTTGTATGCCCATTGAAGCCCTCGCCGAACGTGGTATGCGTACCCTCACTTTCGGTCCGCTCAAGCCGGTGGGTTTTGTGGACCCACGCACGGGCAGACGTCCCTATGCCGTTATTCAATTGCGCACGGAAAATTTGAATGAGTCCATGTTTAACTTGGTGGGTTGTCAGACAAAACTCACTTATAAAGCGCAACAAGAGGTTTTTCGACTTATTCCCGGGCTTGAAAATGCCGAATTTATTCGCTTTGGTTCCATGCATCGCAATACTTTTGTTAATGCTCCCAAGGTGCTGGCAGAAAATTTATGCCTTAAAGGGCATACAGGCGAACGTAAGATTTTCTTGGCAGGGCAAATTACCGGAGTTGAAGGTTATGTGGAATCCGCCGCTTGTGGTCATTGCGTTGCCTTGCATATTATAGCAGAATTAGAAGGGAAAAAATTTATTTTACCACCTGAACAAAGCGCTCTCGGTGCCTTGCTGATGCATTTACAAAGACCGGTGAAAAAATTCCAGCCGTCCAATGCCCACTTTGGTCTCATGCCGGAACTCGAAGTACGTGCTAAGAAAAAAGAACGCAAAGCTTTATATGGGCAAAGAGCACGAGAGTATTTTGCCACGTGGCTTGCAGAACATCAAAAATAAAGTTTTATGGATTGTAAATCCCTACGTTTTATAAATGTTTAAAAAGCAATTCGATGTATTGCTTCATGAAGTTTTGTTTCCCAAGTTTTATAAAATACTAATTTTAGCTTTGCTTAAGTTCGTTTTCAGCGTGTACCACAAGACTCATGAAAATTCCAAGATATGACATAACCAGTGCCAGCCACCAACGCTGAAAGAAATTATGTCCGGCAAGGCCACTGGCCAAAAAGGCACCAAAACCGCACCATAAAAGCCCCATGCATTTCCAATAAAGGGGTTTTGTTTGCAATAATGGGCGTAAGAGGTTTAATTTTCGGTATCCCCAAAAAAAGATTCCTCCAAGAAAAAGTAACGCAAAGACAGTACCGACTATTCCCGTCTCGCACAAAAATTGTAAATAAATATTGTGAGGATGTTTTATGGCTAAAATAGACGGTTCGGTGCTCAATTGTAGTTTGTGCATGGCAGAGTTGTACTGACCTATGCCCACGCCAAAGAAAGGGGATTTTTCAAATATTTCCAAAGCAATTTCCCATAATTTCCAGCGTCCGTCACGGGAAAGAACTTCAATGCTGAGCCGTATATTGGAGACTTGCACCAATCCAAAGGCTAAAATACACATGCTAATGAAGGTTTTCCAAGGGAAGATGCGTAACAGTATGCAATAAAGAAAAACAGCGGCAGCTAAAGTTACATAGGCATTGCGTGTATAGGAAAAAAATAACAAAAAAAGTGCGGGGGCTAAAGGTACGAGAGAAAAAAATAATGAAAGGGAACATACGTGAGAAACTTTTTTCTCACGTAATTTTTCTTGCAGGAGGAAAAATATGGCAAATGCCGGTATGAGCGTTAAGGCCACATAGTTTCCTACTCGATAATCGCTAAAAGATCCGGTAAGTCGTCCGGAATGTATAGGGGTATGGGCTATAAAATCATAACCGTATATATATTGGTAAATACCGTTCAGTCCTTGTATTGAAAGCGTTATGACAAGTACCTGGACTATGCAGAAAAAATGCCGTTTGGTACGTACACATTCAAGAGCCACAAAGGGCAAAGCCAAAGAAGTGAACGTGTGCAAAGAAAAAATTTTAAAACTTGCACCAAAATTTTGAGAAAAAATCACACCGACAAATAAAAATATATAAAAAAATAAGAAATATTTTTTCCCGTCAAATGAACACAAGGCAGATTTTTTTGCATTAAGAATATAATATACAAGAAGAAAGATGCAACAAATAACAGGAAAGGCATCTCGTAGCACAACACTGAAAGAAAAAGTGAGTAAGTACAATAAAAAAGAACAGAACATGCCCATTCGGCTAAATTCTATCAATTTTTCCTTAACAGAGCTAGGATGATATGGATTTTTTTTTGTACTTTCAGTATTCAAAATACCGCCAATGTATATATTTTGTAAAAATCATATCTTGAATAATATAATCAAAAGTTGTTCATTGTCAAATGTGTATGTATCTAAAAAGTGATTTTAAGTTTTGGACGTGGTGATAACTGTAGGTTGTATTACAAAGTTGAAAGTCACGATTATGAGCTATATTTAGGGAAAAATGATATAGTAATTCCACTTGGGATTGCTATATCGGCTGCGAAAGCAGGCGACTGCCATAATATAATTAAGACAGCTACACACTCTTTTTTTGTGCGTAGATACAAAATCGTATTTTGCACATAGAACTATATAAGAAAATAATTGTGCAGAGGTCTTCAATCTATAGCAGAGCTACAAACTGACTTAGATGTATGGATACGTTATAACACTGAAAGAACTTATCAAGGCAAAATATACTGCGGTTGAATGCCCATGCAAACCTTTCTGGAAGGAAAATACATCTGCATACGAAACCGTACTACGGCGGTGTGGTAGGACGGTTCATTAAATAATGATTAGCCGTCCTACCTAAATGCTATGCAGATTTATTTCAATGCATTAGCAGCTTCTCTTTCCTTATACTCTTTCACTGTGGACATAATCACAGGACTTAACA
>CAYJHV010000108.1:0-3830 GCA_964369825.1 uncultured Desulfovibrionaceae bacterium
ATAGCCTAACCGGTTTCAAAAAAGCTATCCAAAATTAATGCTTATGGTTCCATATGGAAGTTTGATCAATTATAACTTTTGATATGGAATTGGATTAGAATAAGCTTACTTCGTGGGGAGTCTTTTCACTCCCCTATCAAGACCTCTTGTATCATTCAAAATCATAACACGCTCATTTTTAGTCAAAAATAATATATTGATAAAAATAATTTTTTATGTTACGTTGAAACTTACGGATTAGTCCTGATTTACGAATTTACGTTACCTTCTTATTGATTACAACAATACCATTTTCGATATTTTTTCTAATTTTACAACAAAATATTCAAAGAAATAGACATTCATTGCTTAGGAAGTGTTTATGGTCACCGCAAAGAAAAAAAAGCTCAGTATAGAGAAAATCATCATTATTTTATGCTCAATTCCGCTTATATTACTTGCAGTAGGTTTTTTCTATGTATTGTCGCTTAAAGATGTTTTATATACAAGTGTACGCGACTCCATGCAAGAAGTGGGCGCACGTACAGCAGAAATGGCATTTGAGCGTTTGCAAACCACAAGTGTACGTATGCTTTCTGTTTCTTATCTCAATGATATTACCAGTAAAAATATTAAATTGAACGATAAGCTTGATGTTTTACGTACAGAAATGCAAAGACATGGCTGGAAAGATATGTTTTTTGCCGATTTAAATGGCTTTGGTACCACAGTGAGCGGCGCTTCTTTTAGTATAGCTAACAGAAAATATTTTCATGAAGTCTTAAAGGGTAAAACACGCATAAGTAATATTATTAATCGTGAAGGCTATGATAAAGATTATGTCATTCATGCTGTTCCGGTTATATCACACAACAAAGAAATAATTGGTGTCTTGGTTGGCGTAGAAGATGCTTTTGCCACGCATTTTTCTCAAATTAAACGAGAAAATGATGCCCTTGGCGCTGAAATATATTTTGTGGACGGCAATGGTTATTTTGTGGAAAACGGTAAAGTTTCAAAAAAGACCATTTATGAAAAAATTGCCGAAGAAAATAATTTTAATGACAAAAAAGTAGACAAGCATTTTTTGGATTTATTATGCAAAGAAGGGGTACCTATACTTTTTCGAGGAGTTGAAAGTTATATAAGTGTAGACCCTCTAGGCGATACCCGTTGGTCTGTTGTGAGTATTGTTTCTCGAGATGCATCCATGCGACAGGTTGATACCATGTGGTTTTTCTCCATTGGCTTGATTGCAGCTATTTTTGTTACGCTGATTTTTTGCATTATGTACCTATTAAAAATGAAGAAGGTGCATTTACAATACAAAATTTTTTCCAATGCTGTGGTCAATGCCAAAGGAATTTTTTATCTCTATATTGACGATTTAGGTTTTGTTCATTTTGCCAACTCTTATTTTTATGCGCATTTAGAGCATGATGAAAACGGTGAAATGCCGCAGATTTTAAATTATATGGATGATTTGGATGCCCATGGTTTAAAAAATCTTTTGCACTCGGGGCAAAATTTCACCTTACATATACACCCAAAATACGGCAATCCTTTTCATATGCAATGCTCGGTCTTGCCACATGATGATCGAAAAGACCTTTGGATTTTGCTTGGCACAGATATTTCTGCTTCGCAAAACTCTTTGGAAGCCAAACTTGTCGAAGATCGTACCGCCGAATTACAACAAATTATTAACAGCATACCGCATTCATTTCTTGTTCATTCCAAAGACGGAGTGCGTTTTGCCAATAAGGCAGCCTTGGAAATTTTAGGCGTGGATACATCGGAAAGTGTACGTGAAGGTATATTGCGCGGCATGTCTTTGCAAGAATATACACGCCAAGTTGCCATCGTCAAAAATGTCATTAGCAACGGTGCTACAGAGTCATCTGTCTTTGAATTTAAAGCCGCAAACGGTGACGAGCTCATTTTCCGCAATATTCAATCGCCGGTGTATGACGTGGATGGCAAAGTAAAATATGCTATCAATATCAGCATAGATATTACCGAAACCATAAATTTGCAAAATAAATTGGAAGATGAATTACGCCGACAAAGGGAAATTTTAGACAGCAGTCCCACCGGCTTTTTATATACTTGCGAGCGAACCATCGTCTATTGTAACCCTGCCATACAAAAAATGACCGGCGTTGAAATGGGTAAAACCGTCCCCTATGAACACATTGACATGTTGGGAGTCGGTCTTGATTATCGAGATCAAGTGGAAAAAGGCAAAGCAGTGAATGATGTTCTTGCCGTTGTTCCCGGTGAAAACGGGCAAAAACGTTATTTAAGAATCTCTGCTCTCGGAACCAATTGGTTCGGCAAATGGCACTCCATGGTCTGGGCGCATGATGTGACCGATATTCATAACGTACAAAATGAACTTGTGCTGGCAAAAGAAGCCGCAGAACAAGCAGCTCGGGCAAAAAGTGATTTCCTTGCTACCATGAGCCACGAAATTCGTACTCCCATGAATGCAGTCCTTGGCTTTTTGCATGTCTTTGAAAAAGGCAATCTTAATACCACACAGCTTGATTATATTAACAAAATAACTATTTCTGCCAAAGGTTTATTACGCATCATTAACGATATTTTGGATTTTTCAAAAATTGAAGCCAATAAAATGGATTTAGAAAGAGCTCCTTTCAATATTATTGCTAATATTGATGCCGTTTATAGTATCATGTCTTTTTCGGCACAAGAAAAAATGCTAACATTTCAAAAATCTTTGGACGATGATGTTCCACGAATGCTCCTTGGGGACGGCGAAAGACTAAATCAAGTGCTCTTAAATTTATTAAGTAATGCCATTAAATTTACTGTCGAAGGCACAGTTGCGTTGCATGTGGCTGTGGAAGAAAAAATAAATTTTCAAGAATATGTTTTACGATTTGATGTCAGCGATACGGGGATAGGACTTTCGGAGGAACAAATAAGCATTCTTTTCAAGCCTTTTACACAAGCAGACACCTCTACCTCTCGCAAGTTTGGCGGTACAGGACTTGGGCTTGCCATCAGCAAACGTCTTGTGGAACTCATGGGAGGTACCATCACCCTTAAATCTGAAGCGGGAAAGGGGTCCACTTTTACTTGTCTCATCCCCATGCAATTACCCCTTGAAAGCCTGGTACCTTATGGACGTGAAGGTGAAATTGAAATTACCACCGAAGATATTGCTCTGCAATTGGACAAGATCAAAGGTAAAAAAATACTCGTTGCCGAGGATAATCTTATTAATCAAGAAATAGCCGCTGCTATGCTAGAAGAGTTTGAATTTAACCTTGATTTTGCCGACAATGGGCAGGAAGCCGTGGAAAAAGTACAAAAAAATAGATATGACCTTATCTTTATGGACTTACAAATGCCCATACTTAATGGTCTTGATGCCACTCGTGCCATACGAAAACTCGGAAAAGAAGGGGGAGAAAATGATTATCTTAAAAATATCCCCATCATTGCCATGACTGCCAATGTTATGAGCGAAGACAGAAAGTCATGCCAAGAAGCAGGTATGGACGACCATGTGGGCAAACCCATTTCACCTGAGGCTTTACGCACAGCTCTTTTAACATGGCTTGTTGACAGGTAAAATGAATAAAATGTGTCATTGCTTACACTAATACAGAAAGGTAAATTATGGATGTGCATGTATTCAGACGTTTTTGCGATGCGCTTTGCCCATTGCTCACGGGGGGACGTCTTGAAAAAATTCAATCGCCTTTGGAGAATGTTTTTGTCTTTACCTTTTATGCCGCAAAAAACAAGCAGCATCTCGTACTTAAAACAGGACGTCGTGATGCTTTTTGCTATCTTGCCAAGGAACGCCCTGTGGTTGA
>CAYJHV010000108.1:3930-5688 GCA_964369825.1 uncultured Desulfovibrionaceae bacterium
CATTTAGCAGATGCTTGTGACAATTGGCGATCATGGCCTGTACTCAGTCCTGCTTTACGCCGGCATTTAAGTGAACTCGATCATCAGGAAAGTGCAGCCTTGCTCATGGATTTGGAAATGGGTGGCGGCGATTTGTATGTTTATGATTGCGTGGGAGAAAAGAGCGTACCTAAAATCAGTGCGTGGCCCTTATCCTTAAACTCTTTTGGTGAACAAAACACTTATACAGAAAATGTTTTTGAAGATTCACTCTTGGCCACCTCGCAAGTGGGTGATGCCTTGGTTTTGGGACTTGGCGAAGAAAAAGTGCGCCACAAAGCAGCTCTTCCCCATGAACGTGAACTTGCCCGCTTAAAACGCTTACTAGAAAAACTATCTATAGATGAAGAACGCTTACTGCAAATGCAAAATGCGCAAGAAATAGGGCTTATTTTACAAAGTGAATTATGGAAATATGCTGCCGATGCTAAGCAAAATCATATTATTACCGATAACAGTACATATCCTCGCATTGAACTTGATGCCAAATTAACGGTGCGAGAAAATATGCAGGCTTTGTTTCATAAAGCCGGACGTGGGCGCAGAGGTTTAGAGTATTTACAAAAAAGACGCCAAGAACTGGAAGAGCAAATTCAAATAGCCAAAACACTTGCTCTTAGCGTTAAAGCAGGCGCACATGCTTTGGAGAAAAAGTCCATACGCTCAAAACAAACTAAAGAAGAGCAGAAAAAGAATTCCATGAAAACCATGGCTGGGCTTCCCAAAGGAGTACAAGCTTTCCAAAGTTCCGACGGTTTTATTATTTTACGAGGCAAAGATGCCAAAGGCAATGGTGCAGCTTTACGGGCGGCAGCAGCCAAGGATATTTGGTTGCATGTGGAAGGCGGTCCCGGTTCGCATTGTATTATTCGGCGTCATTTTACCGGACAAGACATTCCTCAGCATACCTTACAAGAAGCGGCCAGTCTTGCGGCGGTTAAAAGTTGGCAAAGAGATAATCCCACGGCGCAAATATTATCTGCTGAAGTACGTCATGTAAAACCCATGCGTGGAGCAGCTCTCGGTACTGTACGCATTGATAAAGTTTTACACAGTTTTAGCATAAATATTGAACATGATGTGGAGCAAAGGCTTGCACTGTAATTTTACAGATGATGCCTTGGCTCGCATGAAATTATAATCATTTGATGAAAAATAAATTAATCTTCACTGCTCACAATCTTAGGTGAAATGCGCAACAGGATGTTGCTCCAAAATGCTAAGTATTTTGGAGACAAGGCGAAACTTGTTTTGCCGCAGTCGATAAAAGTTAAAATTACAGGACGTAATTTTAACTTAAAATCCGAATAAGTCTACACATATTGGAAAATTCTATGGAAAGAAGGCGTTGGAATTATAAGGTACGAAAATATACAGGTATGTGCCCTGCTTTTTGGGTCACTGCCTTTTTTGATATGCTTACCATGCAGATTATGCTGACATTGGGAATTTTTGTGCGTGCTTTATTCGGTGGTTTCATCGATCTTGAGCTTTATTCTTGGCTTTGGATTTTGGTATGTACCGCCCCCATCTTCACCATCATGCTTGGTGCAAGCGAAGTGCCTGTTCCTCCGCCACATAAAGAAGTAAAAAAAATTTTCCAAGGTATTTCATTTGCATATCTTGTTATCCTCATAGTTCTTTTCATGGGGCAAATTTCTGTCGAATACTCACGCTCCATCTTGGCCATGACATGGCTTATGAGTGTGGTGGCAGTGC
>CAYJHV010000109.1:0-5677 GCA_964369825.1 uncultured Desulfovibrionaceae bacterium
ATCACACTTGACCCATTGCCTTCTTATAACTACAATATGTTTTTACTCTTTGTTAAGGAAATTATATGCGCAATGCTCAATCTACCCCACTCAAAGTGCTTGATCTCGTTCCATTTGGTACAGATACAGCCGACAAGAAAAGATTTTTTGCCTTACGTCTTGAAAGACCGCAATGGGAAAAATGGCGGCCCGGGCAATTTGTCATGGTGCGTCCGCAATCATTTGGTTTAGAAATGCCATGGGCAAGACCCTTGGGAATTTGTCATGTTACAACCCAACACCTCATATGTTTTTTTCAAGTTGTGGGTAAGGGTACAGCAAAAATGGCAGAACTTAAAAGTGGTGATACGGTGCAAGTATGGGGACCGCTAGGGAATTTTTTTGCCCTTGAAGAAGAGACCCCCACACTTTTATTGGCAGGAGGAATGGGTATTGTCCCCTTTGTGGGCTATGTACACGAGCATCCAACTCCTTGGCATTTAAATATGATTTTTGGACACAGAGCGTCGCTGAGCTGTTATCCTTTGGACAGTTTAAATGAAAGAATCACAGTGGATACCTTGCAAGAATGTATTCCGGGTGATCTTGCCAATTTTATTTATACAATAAAAGAAAACATGCGAGAAATTGCGGAGCAAAATGGATTGGTGCTGGCTTGCGGACCGGATCCATTCTTAAAAGTTGTTCAAGAATTTGCTTTGGAATTAAACGTGCGCACCCAACTTTCCCTAGAAAATCGCATGGCTTGTGGCGTGGGAGCTTGCCTTGGTTGTGTGTCCAAAACAACTGAGCATTGGCCGGTGGAAGACAAAAAAA
This sequence comes from uncultured Desulfovibrionaceae bacterium, assembly GCA_964369825.1. Classification (GTDB taxonomy): domain Bacteria; phylum Desulfobacterota; class Desulfovibrionia; order Desulfovibrionales; family Desulfovibrionaceae; genus CAYJAD01. The sequence continues at coordinate 817 of CAYJHV010000109.1, forward strand.
ATTGGCCGATTCAAATTTGTACCCACGGTCCCATTTTTTGGGCAAATCACATTACCCTTTAGTCAATGAGGTATCATATGCCAGATCTTTCCGTACATCTTAGTGGTAAACACCCGTTGACGTTAAAAAATCCCATTATTCCGGCTTCCGGAACCTTTGGCTATGGTCTCGAATTTGCGCCTTATGGAAATTTGGAAAAATTGGGTGGTTTAGTGGTTAAAGGTCTTTCCCTAAAGCCTCGAGCCGGCAATGCCATGCCAAGGGTTGCAGAAACAGCTTCCGGAATGCTCAATGCGGTGGGTTTGCAAAATGACGGAGTGGAGGTTTTTGTCAAAGACAAGTTACCCAAATTACCATGGAAAAAAACAGCCATTATTGCCAATATTTATGCGTCCAGTGCCGAAGAATTTGCTACCCTTACGGATATTTTATCCGCCGAAGAAGGTATTGCCGCCTTGGAAATAAATATTTCCTGTCCCAATGTACATGAGGGAGGAATTTTATTTGGGCAAGATGCCACAATGGCCGCAAAACTCACCGAGGCTGTTTGCAAAGCAGCACGTAATAAACCAATAATTGTGAAGCTTTCTCCCAATGTTACGAACATTGCCCACATAGCCAAGGCTGTGGAAAGTGCCGGAGCGGATATGATTTCGTGCATCAATACTTTGTCGGGTATGGGTGTGGATATTTGTTCACGAAAGCCCCTGTTATCAAATGTTATCGGAGGATTATCAGGTCCAGCCATTAAGCCGGTGGCTTTACGCTGTGTATGGCAAGTGGCACAAAGTGTTAAAATTCCGGTCATTGGGCTTGGTGGTATTAGTTCTGCCACAGATGTTTTAGAATTTTTGCTGGTGGGAGCACATGCCGTACAAATTGGTACCGCAAATTTTATGCGCCCGGACTTTTCCTTTGAACTTGTGGACAAGTTGGAAGAACTTTGTCAAGAATATAGTATTGATAATCTTAATGATTTTAGAGGAAGTCTTTTACTTGAATAATGACAGTTAAAATAGGACGGTAAACATATTTCATAAGTATTCAATAAATAAACTATTTTTTAACGGTTAACCACTATGTCGCAAGCATCTTCTCAAATACTCAGTGCAAAACTTAAGGATGACCTTATTTGGCCATGTAAAGCTCGTCAGTCGGCAAGGGTGCGCAATGTAAAAATAAGCCTTAACCCACAAGGACATGTGGAACTTATTTTACCGAAAAAAGAAAATTTTTCACATAAACAGTGTGAAGATTTTTTGCATTCCATGTTGCCTTGGTTACAGAAAAACCTTGATAATTTATTGCCACTTGCCGAGCAAAAAAGTAAAGCTGAGGAACTTTGGAAAGAATACACCTACAGCTTAGATACCGATACCTTACCAAAATTCATTGACTTACCCGAGCTCAACGAACGCTGGAATGTTAGTATGCATGAAAAAGTAGGTGGCTATGTTCGCATTCAAGAATTGCAAAGTGCAAAACTACCTGATTTTGAACAAAAAAATCAAAATTATAGTATAGGCGAAATTGGGCTTTTTGCTAAAAAAGAAGAAGTGCATACCTGTTCCATGCTGCTGCAAAAGTGGCTTATTCACAAAGCAAAACCGCTGCTTATCAAAAAAACTTTGGAACTTGCGCAAAGTACGGGCGTAAGCGTCGGTAAAATAACCGTTAAAGCACAGCGAGGACGTTGGGGCAGTTGTACCGCTGTCGGTAATATCTCTCTCAATTGCCGCCTAATTCTACTTAAAGCATCTTTATTGGAACATGTTATTTTACATGAACTTTGTCATAGAATACACATGAATCATTCGCCGGCATTTAAAGCACTGTTAGAATCTGTTTCACCTCAAAGCTTAAAAAAAGATAAAGAACTTTCGCTTGCTTGGCAAAATCTACCTACGTGGGCAATCTTGAAAACATAAGGATAAATAATGCAAAAACTTGACTTTAGAACTCTTCCCTGTCCGCAGCCTGTGGTACAGGCTCGTAATTTTTTAAAAGAAAACCTTGTTGAAAGTTTAGAAATTCAGGTTGATAACGAACCGGCGGTGGAAAATGTTACTCGCTATCTTGAGCAACAAGGCTTTTCGGTCAGTTCGCAAGCTCAAGGGAGTGATTTCTTACTCACTGCACACAAAGACCCCACTAAGATAATTGAATCGACCAAAAACAACAAGACAGCTTCGGCAAAGACAATCGTCGACCAAGAAAAAATTCTTGTTTTCATCAGCACCGAATACTTAGGACTTGGTAGCGATGAACTTGGGGAAAAACTCATGACTACTTTTTTGAGCACTCTTCCCGAAATGGGTGAAGATTTATGGCGTATTGTCTTGCTTAATGGCGGCGTAAAACTTGCCGTAGAAAGAAATGACAGCCTAAAGCATCTACAAGCCTTAGAAAATAATCATGTGAGTATACTTGTATGCGGCACCTGCCTGAATCATTATAATCTTTTGGAAAAAAAAGCTGTCGGTGCCACTTCTAATATGCTGGATATTGTTACCAGTTTGCAGTTGGCTGATAAAGTAATCAAGGTTTAAGGCTAGGAAGCAGTGGTTAGTGGGGAGAGGTTAATGGTAAGCACTTTACACACAGAAAAGAAGTATAGTAATTTCACTTGGAATTACTGTCTTGACTGCGAGAGCAGCTAAGCACTGCGTAGGCATAGGCGTTATTTATTTGCGCTGTTAAGTGCCGAAGCAAGTGTGCCTTCAAAAAGTTGACATTAGTAATGTCAACTTAAAATACTAAGACCTTTGCACAATTATTTTCAAATATAATTTTATGTGTAAAATATAGTTTTCCATTTGCACACTCTTTTTTGTGCGTAGATACAAAATCATATTTTGCACATAGAACTATATAAGAAAATAATCGTGCAGAGGTCTTAATTTGAACGATAGTGAAAATTTTGTGCCACGTAAAAATTTTGTTAGTCGTCACAGAAAAACCATGTTTTCACGTCATAAAAATGCCGAAAAAGTGCACTTCGTGCCCTTGTTTTCTGCATTTTTATTTGTGCAATTTAACTAAAAAATTGTTTAATTTTGATTGTTATTATGTTTTTCAGTGACGACTAAATAGCAAGAAAGAAGCTCTCCAAGCAGCAAAAATTTTTTTTAATTAGAGCATAAAAGGCTATCATTATAAGTCAAATCATGTTACAATCAAGTACATTACAAAATACCCTTAAAAGAGGTGAAAGATGCATAAAAAAATATTTGCTCCATTGCTGATTTTTGCTTGCATGTGCTTAATTGCCTGTAAAAATGAAAGTCCCAAAAATACTTTAAATGAAATAGCACAGGCTCTTGAAGAGCGACAAGCCGAACTTTTTTTGTCACATCTAGACATGCCACGCTTTGCCAAAGCACAAGTGCAGATGCTTACCGAAGGCAATGAAGCCCTTGAGGCTTTTGATTCCGTAGGAAAACTTTTAGGATTGGGAAGCTTAAACAATGCTTTGCAAGCAGAAATTGATATTACTCCAAAGCTTGTGGAGTCATTTACAAAAGGTGTCAACAATGGCGAACTTGTTTTGCAATGCGCCAAAAATACCGATCCTTATTGTCCATGGGTTCCCAAATCCCTTGAAAATGCACAGATTATCACATTATCAGATAATGCTGCCATCGCTAAAGTTACAACACCGACCAAGGCAAGCTCTTGGCTGTCGATGGTCAAAGTAAACGGAACATGGAAAATTGTGGCACAAGCCGTACATGATTATCAAGCTGTACGTTTTACTCATGAAAATTTGAATCAAAAAGGAGAAAGTTCAGAGGTTCTCAATTCAGAAAAAACAGCACCACCGCCTGCTCCACTGACTGAAAATGAAAATTCTCCGAAACAGGAACCGCAAGTGGAAGCAAAAAAACCGGCTTTACCTGTGAACCCCGAAGCTGCGGCACCGCCACCTGCTCCGCTTTCCGAAAAAGAAAAATCTCCCGCACCGGAACCACAAGTGGAAGCAAAACAACCGGCTTTGCCTGTGAATCCCGAAGAACCGGCACCGCCACCGCCGCCAAATGCTTCGCAGTCAATACCTCCGTTAACGGATTTATGATTATAATGCTGAGAGGAAATAACCATGAAAAATCTTTTTCAAACCAATCAAACTCTTGTTTTGGCTTCGGCATCACCACGTCGCAAACTTTTTTTTCAAGAACTTGGGATTGCATTTACTCATGCCAGTTCACATGGCATTGAACCTTTACCGCATAAAAAAGAATCGCCCATTGATTATGCGTGCCGTTCTGCTTCGGTAAAAGCACATTTTGTGGCCAAAAGACATGCCAATGCTGTGATTGTCGGAGCAGATACCGTGGTCAGCCTTGACAACGTCATCTACGGTAAACCCACAGACGAAAATCATGCCTTAACCATGCTCAATGCCTTGGCAGGACGTGGTCATACCGTTATCAGCGCCGTCAGCCTTATTTTTCCTCATGGTGAAGAAGTGATTTTCCATGACAGCACAGAAGTTTTTTTTCATGCTTGGAGCACAGAAGTGCTCAAAAGCTATGCGCAATGCGGTGAACCCATGGATAAAGCCGGAGCCTATGCCATTCAAGGTCAAGGTGCTTTCTTGGTGGAACGTATTGAAGGTTCGTGGAGTACGGTGGTCGGCCTTCCCTTAACTTTGTTTGTGCAAAAGCTTATGGAGTATAATTGTATTGGCCCGATAAGCATATCTTCATAAGTACTGGATAAAAAACACTTCTAATTAACTGAATTATAAATATAACAGTATAATTTTAATTGTTTATGAAGTATGCTCTTTCGTTTAATTGCATAGGTTTGATTTGAAATAACATTTTGATATAATCTCAAAAACCTCTGTACAATTCAT
>CAYJHV010000110.1:0-5622 GCA_964369825.1 uncultured Desulfovibrionaceae bacterium
TCCATGTCAAGGAAGTGCTCTAGCCACCTGAGCTACGCTCCTACATGAGGCAGAGAGGAAAATAGACAAATTTTATTTACAAGTCAAGTTTTTTTTATTCATTTGGAAAATTTTATTTCCTTATGAAATTCAGTTAGTCGTGCTTATTCGAACTCTAAGCATCATAATCGGAAGAGCGTATTTTATCGACAATCAAATGTTTTTGTTTGTGGGCTATTGTCTTAACTCAGCTTTTTTTGCAGGGAGGGGGGGACTTTTGTTAACGGTAAGAACATATTTAAAATACATAAAATAAAATATTTAATCAGAAACGATAAATGATTTTAAATTTTACCATATTTAATTGCTTGACGTATTTTCTTGAGTCACTTATCATTAATTGTTTTGAACTACTGTTTGTTTTTTCAAAATTGTAGATTAAATCCACCATTTGACACAATTAATTACGAGATACGCCAATTATGCCAAAACGCACTGATTTAAAAAAGATTATGGTCATAGGAGCCGGTCCCATTATCATCGGACAAGCTTGTGAATTTGATTATTCCGGTTCTCAAGCTGTGAAAGCCTTAAAAGAAGAAGGCTTTGAAGTGGTACTGGTCAATTCAAATCCTGCCACCATCATGACCGACCCCGGTCTTGCCGACAAAACCTATGTTGAACCCATAGAACATGATACCTTAGCCGCCATCGTGCGCAAGGAACGCCCTTCAGCACTTTTGCCCACACTTGGCGGACAGACAGGACTTAATGCCGCCCTTGCTTTGGATAAAAGCGGTGTACTTAAAGAATGCGGTGTAGAGCTTATCGGCGCTCGTGCCGATGTCATCGAAAAAGCCGAAAGTCGTGACCTTTTCCGTAAGGCCATGGATAATATTGGCGTAAAAATGCCTGCTTCCGGTATTGCCCGTAACATGGACGATGTTCGTAAGCTTGGAGCAACCTTGCCATTTCCGCTGATTATTCGACCTGCCTTTACCCTTGGCGGTACCGGCGGAGGTATTGCTTATAATATGGAGGATTTGGAGCAAATTGCCGGCGGCGGTCTGGCGGCAAGTCCCGTATCGGAAGTAATGATTGAACAATCGGTCATTGGTTGGAAAGAGCTTGAAATGGAAGTTATGCGTGACAAAAATGATAACTGTGTCATTGTTTGCGGCATTGAAAATGTGGATCCCATGGGTGTACATACCGGTGACTCCATAACCGTTGCTCCCATCCAAACTTTAACCGATGTGGAATATCAGAATATGCGTTCTGTTTCCATTGCCATTATGCGAGAAATTGGCGTGGAAACGGGTGGATCCAATGTGCAATTTGCGCAAAATCCTGCCAATGGTGAGTTGGTGGTTATTGAAATGAACCCAAGGGTTTCACGTTCATCTGCTCTTGCCTCCAAGGCAACAGGTTTTCCCATAGCCAAAATCGCCGCAAAGCTTGCCATAGGTTATACACTTGATGAATTACGTAATGATATTACCCGTGAAACGGCGGCATCTTTTGAACCATCCATTGACTATGTGGTGATTAAAATTCCTCGTTTTACCTTTGAAAAATTTCCCGGTGCCAAGGATGAGCTCACCACTGCCATGAAAAGTGTGGGCGAGGCCATGAGTATTGGGCGTACCTTTAAGGAATCTTTGCAAAAGAACAAGTGCTGGCATCTTTGCGCACTCCCAATTCACGACGTCTTTTGGCATTGCGAGAAGCGGTGCGCATGGGGATGAGTGATGCCGAGATTTTTGAGGTTTCTTATTTTGATCCATGGTGGGTACGTCAAATCAGAGATATTGTGAGCATGGAACAAAAACTTTTGAATTTTGGGCTTGCCAACGATATGACCTCTGCCAATCCCGAACTTTTTGAAATTTTGCGTAAAGCTAAAGAATTTGGATTTTCCGATCGTCAGCTTTCCGAAATGAGCAAGCGTCCCCAAGAAGACATTCGCCGCATTCGTAAGGAGCTGAATATTTTACCCACATACTATTTAGTGGATACTTGTGCCGCCGAATTTGAAGCCTATACTCCTTATTTTTATTCCACCTATGAAGGCGGCAATGAAATGAGTGAGGATGATCGCAAAAAAGTTATTATTTTGGGTGGCGGTCCCAACCGTATCGGTCAGGGTATTGAGTTTGACTACTGTTGCTGTCATGCTTCCTTTGCTTTGAAAGATGCCGGAGTTATGGCCATTATGGTCAATTCCAATCCCGAAACAGTTTCCACCGACTATGATACTTCCGATCGTTTGTATTTTGAACCGCTGACCTTTGAAGATGTGATGCACATTGTGGAAAAAGAAAAACCGTACGGGGTCATTGTGCAATTTGGTGGACAAACACCGCTGAATCTTTCGGTACCGCTGATGCGTGCAGGTGTACCCATTCTTGGTACTTCTCCCGATGCCATTGACCGTGCCGAAGACAGAGAACGCTTCCAAGCCCTCATTGAAAAATTAAATTTGATTCAACCCCCCAACGGTACCGCTAAAAATCTAAAAGAAGCGTTGTTGGTAGCTGAAAATATTGAATATCCTGTGGTGGTACGTCCTTCCTATGTGCTTGGCGGCAGAGCCATGGCCGTTGTTTATGATAACGAAGAACTGAAAGATTATTTTAAGCAACACGTTCCCGATGATCTGGAACATCCCATACTTATTGATAAATTCCTTAATCATGCCATAGAGGTTGACGTTGACGTGCTTTCCGACGGCAAAGAAGTTTATGTTGCCGGTATCATGGAACATATTGAAGAAGCCGGCATTCACTCCGGTGATTCTGCCTGCGTTTTACCTTCATTTTCACTGTCCTATGATCATGTGGCAAATATTGCTTTGCAAGCCGAAGCCCTTGCTCATGAATTGCGAGTGGTGGGACTTATGAACATTCAATTTGCCATTAAGGCAGATACCATTTATATTCTTGAGGTAAACCCCCGTGCCTCTCGTACCGCTCCCTTCGTGGCAAAAGCTACCGGAGTTCCTTTGCCGTATTTGGCAACTCAGGTTATGCTTGGCAAAACTCTTGAGGAATTAGACCCTTGGTCCATGCGCAAAGGTGGTTTTTATTGCGTGAAAGAAGCAGTCTTTCCTTTCAATCGCTTTCCCGGCGTGGATGTGGTACTTGGGCCTGAAATGCGTTCCACCGGAGAAGTTATGGGTATGGGACGAAGTTTTGAAGAGGCATTTTTGAAAAGTCAATTGGCAGCCGGGCAACGTTTACCGCAAAGCGGAAAGATTTTTCTTTCTGTGAATGATAGAGACAAACCTTTATTACCGACAGTGGCCAAGAAATTTGCTGACCTTGGTTTTGAACTTTTGGCAACTTCCGGTACGGCAAAACTTTTGCAGGCTGAAGGACTTGAAGTGGCAACGGTGCGCAAAGTCTATGAAGGACGCCCCAACATTGTGGACTTACTGAAAAACAATGAGATTTCGCTGGTGGTGAACAGTGCTTCCGGTAAATTGACGGCACAAGACTCCAAAGCCATCAGGCAAGCCGCACTTATTTACGGTATTCCTTATTGCACTACTTTAGCCGGAGCAAAAGCCACAGCCAGAGCCATTGGCGCACATCGCCATGAAATTCATGTGGAAAGTTTGCAAGAGTATTATGCACGCGAAAATGTGCGCTAAACAAAAGAGATTTTCATGAAAGCAACTTTAGTTTTAGAAGACGGTTTTTCCCTTGTGGGTTCTTCCTTTACCGGCGACATTGAAGGCGGCGGCGAAGTTATTTTTAATACCAGCATGACCGGTTACCAAGAATTGCTCTCCGACCCATCATATTGCGGGCAAATGGTATGTATGACCTATCCGCTCATCGGAAATTATGGAATTAATGCCGAGGATATGGAATCACATAAAGTACAAGTATCGGCATTATTGGTCAAAGAAGCGTGCAAAGAACCGTCCAATTGGCGTTCCATTATGACGTTGGCGGATTTTTTGAATAAATACAATGTTCCGGGAGTAGAAGGGCTTGATACTCGTGCTCTCACTCGTCACATTCGCATTCAAGGCGCCATGCGTGGGGTTATTTCTACCTCTTGCCATGATGTGCCGGAGCTTGTTGCTCGTGCCAAAGCTATGCCCGGTATGGAAGGGCAAAACCTTGTGCAAGTTGTTGCGCCAAAATCCCCTTATATTTGGACAGGAAAGGGCACAGAAGAGGTGCAGCTTGACAATGATGGTAAGTATGCTTGGAAAGGTACCGGCATTCGTCTCGTTGTCTATGATTACGGCATTAAATGGAATATATTACGTTTGCTCACAGCTCAAGGTTTTGATATGCTCATGGTACCGCCAAAGTTCAGCGCAGAGGCAGTAAAAGCCAGCGGTGCCGAAGCCATTTTCCTCTCCAACGGTCCCGGCGATCCGGCGGTGCTCAAAGATGAAATCAACATTGTAAAGGAGCTTATCAAGGACTATCCGGTCACCGGTATTTGTCTTGGGCATCAATTACTTGGTCATGCCCTTGGCGGCAGTACCACCAAATTAAAGCACGGACATCATGGTTGTAACCATCCCGTAAAAAATTTGGAAACGGGACGTATCGAAATTTCCTCGCAAAATCACGGTTTTTGCGTCAATTTAGATCAGGTGCCCGAAGTGAAAATGACACACATTAATTTAAATGACCAAACTCTTGAAGGCTTTAGACATACTCGCTTACCCATTTTCTCTGTGCAGCATCATCCCGAAGTTGCTCCGGGCCCTTTAGACAGTCAGCATTTATTTGAATATTTTCGTCAAGTCATTGGTAATCATTTAGGAAAATAGGAAGTCATTATGTCCATATACATTTCAGGTTCCGTGGCGTTTGACCGTATTATGACCTTTCAAGGCAAGTTCACCGACAGCATTATCCAAGATAAAGTACATAAAATGAGCATCAGTTTTATGGTGGACCGCATGGAAGAAAAATTTGGCGGCTGTGCGGGTAATATTGCTTATACCCTTGCGCTCTTGGGTGAAGCAAAAAAATCTTTTATTCTTGCGCATGTGGGAAAAGATTTTGCTCCTTATGCCGCTCACTTGCAAACACTTGCTTTGCCGCTTGACGGAATCAGTCAAGATGATGAGCTTTTCACCGCTCTTTGCTATATTACCACGGATTTAGACAACAATCAAATCACAGGATTTTATCCCGGTGCCATGACCTTGCCTTTTCGCTTTGGCTTTCAAAATTTAAACAAAGATACGGATTTTGGTATAGTTTCTCCGGGAAATCTCAATGATATGCGTGCATTGCCGGATTACTACAAAAACAATGGCATACGCTATATATATGATCCCGGTCAGCAATTACCTGTACTTTCTGCCGAAGATTTACTGGACGGCATTGAAGGTTCCTTTGCCTTGGTGACCAATGATTATGAATTGGAGATGCTGTGCAAAAAAACCGGCAAAACCGAAGCTGAAATTCAAGCCATGACCACATGGTGTGTAACTACCCTTGGTGAAAAGGGAGCTGATGTGTTTGGTGAAGGCAAAAAAGAACATATTGCCGCTGTATCGGTTAATAATATCATCGACCCCACGGGAGCCGGCGATGCCCATAGAGGCGGATTGTTGAAAGCTTTATATAACGGCTATAGTATGTTAGAATCTTTGCAAATTGC
>CAYJHV010000111.1:0-5619 GCA_964369825.1 uncultured Desulfovibrionaceae bacterium
GTTAGCGTCTCCATAAGCTATCGGGATCAAGTTGTAACTCTAAGGATTTAACAACATCAGTTTTAGCAATCTTCCAATTTTCTTTGGCATAGTGGAGTGCGGTATTTCCCCATTTATCTGCAATGGTAATATCAGCGCCATATTCCATTAATTTCTCTAATATTTGGCTGTTATTTGCATATGTAGCGGCAAGGATGAGTGCGGTTTTACCCTCTGTATTTTGAGCATTCACGGGGCTGCCATGTTCCATGAGAATTTCAATGATTTTAGGGTTATCATTGTTCATGGCTGCAAACATGAGGGCATTGTTCCCGAAGAGGTCTTTTTTACGCACATCACTGCCTGCAAAGATGAGGCTTTCTATCATGGCAGGATGAGGATTGTTTTCACCGGCAAGCATAAGCGGCGTTTTTCCTTCACTGCTAATCATTTGTAAATCAGCACCTGCATACAATAAACTTTGAAGAACAGCAGGATTTTTATTGTGCGCTGCGGCGGCTAAAAATGGGCTTAATCCTTGAATATTAAGCTTATTGGGATTGGGGTCAAAAGAAAGAAGTTTTTCAATGACGGCCGGATAGGGGTTATACGTACTTGCCAGCATGAGCACGGATTGACCGGCTTTGTTTTTTGCATGTACATCGGCTCCGGCTTGAATCAAAGCGTCAAGAATGGTAACTTGTGAGCTGTGAGCACCGGCATAGTGCAAAGCGGTATTTCCTTGTGTATCCTTGGCATGTACTTGGGCTCCATTTTCCATGAGCAGTTCTATTTTTTTGCTATCTTGTGGATTTTTAAGAGCTTGCGCAAGGTACATAAGCGGAGTTTCACCGCCATAAGCTTGAGCGTTTATATCAAGTCCGTGCTTAAGCAACACTTCTATCAAAGCCGGATTATTTTCGGCAAAAACCACTTGCGCAAAGGCTATATCTTTTTCTTTTTGAATATTTGCGCCAAGGTCAATCAGAGTTTTTAAAATTTGTGGATTTTCATTGAAACGAGCAGCAAGCATAAGTGCGCTGTTGCCTTCATCATCTGTGGTGTGGATATCAGCACCAAGCGTGGCAAGAGTCTTTAATATTTCAGGATTTCTTGAATGCATACAAGCATACAAAAAAGGTGTTGCACCGGCAGTATCACGGGCATTGATTTTTGCGCCAAGCTTAACAAGGGTTTGAATTATTTGAGGTGAAGGATTTTTGTAAGCTGCCAAATGCAAGGGAGTTTGAAAAGGTCCACTTTTGGCGACGGCATTTACTTTGGCACCGGCTTTGACAAGTGCTTGTATGACGGCAGGATCCTTGGTATTGGCAGAGGCAATGGCGAGCACACTTTGAAAATCTTTGTTATAGGCAATAATTTTAGTACCACGCTTAATTTGTTTACTTATATCTTTGGGTGCTGCCCTTTGCCAAAAAACATCCAGCAAAAAAACATTGGGTTTGACAATTTTTCTAGATCTGGCACGAGCAGCGTGGGCACTTTGTGTACATTCTAAGGCAATAGTACATAACAAAATCAATATACAAAAAAAAATAGAAGGGGAAGATGTTATTTTCAAATAATTTCTCCAAAAAAATTATGGTAATGTAGCTGATAAACCAAGCCTTTATTGCGTTTGGAAATCAACCGGAAGCGTTTTCTTTCTACTCATACATTACTTATTTGGCAAGCCTGATTTTTTGTTGAAAATTTATGAATATATGCTTATGATGCATTATATAAAAGTCATCAATGTTCTGTATTCCATAACATGTATTTATATATGGAGGGAGTATGTTTAAAAGAAAAGATTTTTTAGGCATTGAGTACCTTGCAATATTCTCTGCGCTTTTCTTCGTGGGACTTTTAATAAGCATTGACGATTTATCATCATACCCCATTGATATCCCACGTATCTACAGCTTTAAAGATGCAAAATATATGATTACACCTCGACAAAATTTTTATGGTCATCTATTTGTTTTTTTACTTTTCTTTTTACCGACGCTCTTTTCAATATATAAAAAATGCACTATGCGCCTCAAAGCTGAAGGAAAGTCTTTTAAGGAAGAATTCATACTCACTTTGAAAGAAACAAGTTTTTATTCTTTCAAATTTCTTTTCTATAGTATAATTTATTTCGGCTCTCTCATGTTCTTTGTCGGTGGTACATTTTGGTTATTATTTAAGATATTCGTATAGCCTTTTAAATACAAATATGTGGCTGTTGCTTTAACTCCGCAAAAAAGCTGACTAAAGGCAAAAACCACATACAGTAATTTGTTATGGGGTAACTTGTATAGTATAACTATCTATCAAATATTTTTGTGCCACCCTCTGTACGTCCTCCGGTGTGACGTTTTTGGTTTTTTCAATGAATTTCTTTCTAAAATCAAGGTCTTGTTTTAGAATGCTACGTATGGCCGATTCATGAGAACGACTGCTTAGGGACTGAATGCTTCGATAATAGTCACCTTCTATTTGATTTTTAGCTTTATCTAACTGATCGGTTGTAAGTAATTCATTTTGCAATTGAGTAATGATTTTTTCAAAACCGGCTTGCGCTTGTTTCAATTTGTCAGGTTCGGTACCAATGTAGAACAATAAAAAACCTGCTTTGGGATAAATACTTTGTGAAGCGGTAACGCTGTAGCCAAGTCCTTGTTTATCACGTAATTCTCGGTAAAGTAAGCCGCTTTGACCGGTCAAGGCTGTTTGTAAAACTTCAAGAACAACAGCGTCCGGATGATTTGCATTCACAGTCTTGAAAACGAGCATATGATGTGCCTGATCACGCCCGGGCATATGCAAATCAAGCTTTAAATCCTGTCCCCAAGTAGGAATTGCTATTTCCGATTCCTTTACCGTGGGTTTTGGCAGTGAGTGAGCAAAAGCAAGCACTTCTGCTTCATCAAAATCGCCTGCCACCGACAATACCCAAGGCTGTTCTTTTTGTTTTTGCCAAAAATGAAGTATATCCTCTCTGGTGTAATTTTGAATTTGCTGTATGTCTCCTAAGGATTTATATCCATAGGGATGTTCACCAAAAAGAAAGGGCATAAGTTTCGAAAATGCAAAAGCCATTGGTTTATCATCTCTTGAGCGAATACTTGCCACTTGATTGTTTTTTTCACGTACAATTTCTTCTTCGCTAAAGCTTGCATCAGTCAAAACATCTTGAAATAATTTAAAAATGTCTTTGTTGAAACGTGATGGCTGCGAACTTGCAAGCCAAAAAACCTGACGCCCGCTGCGAGCCCCAAAACCGGCGGCTCTTTCAGCCAAAAAGGCCTCCATTTGTAAAGCGGTCATGTCCTTGGTACCGGAAGTAAGTACAGACGCCATTAAATTGGCAAGTCCTTGTTCTTTTCCCTTGGCGGCACTGAGGTTATCCCCTCCGGTCATGTATAAATTCACCGCTGTATAAGGCATTGTATTGTCAGGTATGAGAATGAGCTTGCGCCCTTCACCAAGCTCCACCGTTTTTATTTTACCGGCACTTTTGAGATCATTGTGTGCTTTCTTTTCAATATTTTCTTTCCAAAGATCTTGCAGGTCTGCTTTTAAATCCGGCAATTTTGTGCCTTGCGGTGCCAAAACACAGACATTAAGTCTGTGCGCTTTTAGCCAAGTGTCAATGGCTTTTTGTAAATGTCCATGATTAATTGCTGCCAAAGTGGTCAGCATATTTTGTTCACCTTGCTCTCCTCCCAAAAAAAGCTGTGCGTATCCTTTGTAAGAGGCAAGACCGGAAACTGTTTCCTTGGCTCTGTGCGTTGAGTCTTCTATTAAGATAACTGCACGTTCCATGTCTTTTTTTGAAAATACATCAGCTTTAAGCGTGGCTAAGTCAGTAATAAATTCTTTCCAAAAAGTAGGGAGATTTTTGGCTTCAAGTTGGATACTAAAATATAGTAATCCCACACGCTCAAAGGAATAGTTTGCAACGCTGATAGAATCCACAAGCTGTTGGTCATATTTATATTTTTTGTATAGATAAGATGTGGCATCGCCTCCAAGGACGTGCGCTAGCACATCAAGATCAAGAGAACGAACATCATTAAAGCCGGGCACAGGCAAAGCAAGCCCAAGGTACACTTTATTCCAAGGACCTTCCATAATATTTATCGTGGCATTATCAAGACCGGATGCATCAATAATATTTACAGGATGCATATTACCGGTATTTTTTAGGTCGCCAAAAATTTTTTGGCTTTCGGCAAGCACCTGTTCGGCTTTGATATTTCCAACCACCATCAAAAGCATATTTTGCGGTTGATAATACTTTGCAATATAGTCTCGCATGGATTTTGGGCTTACTGCCATAATACTTTCTTCATAGCCTATAATAGGATGAGCATAGGCAGTGCCTTTGAGGGTATTTGTTTGTAATTCCTTAAAAATTCTTTGGTGTGGATTGTCATTTCCTCTTTGTAATTCAGCAAGAATGACCTCCTTTTCTGAGGCAAGCTCATCATCATCAAGGGTTGGATTAAAAGCCATATCATGCACAATATCAAGCCCCAAAGCCCAATGTTTTGCAGGTAAATCCACTATGTATTTTGTATAATCAAAGCCTGTGGCAGCATTTAAGTAACCACCTGCTGCCTCAACTTCCTTGGCAATGTCACCGCTTTTTCTTTTAGCCGTGCCTTTAAATACCATATGCTCAAGAACATGGCTAATTCCGGCATCTTCAGTACTCTCATAGGAGGAACCGGCTTTTACATATAAACGTGTGGAAACCAAAGGGAAGCGTTCATCGGGTATAATGTAAACCGTCAAACCGTTACTTAAAGTAGTAATTTGTGCATTTTCGGTGAGAAGAGCAGCTGAGTGAAAGTCGTTTGGCACGTTATTATCAGCTATGGCTGATTGCATTGAAAAACCTATAATGCCCATGAAGAGCCCCCCAGCCAAAATGGCTATACGTTGTAAGTTACATATGAAAAACACATAAACTCCTTATATATATTTATTTACTATTGAGCAATAAAAAAATGTCCATACAAATACATAAAACACGAGATTTCATTTCGATTCTAAGTTCAATTTGTGTTAATATTATAGTATTTTAAGTTGACAATACTAATGTTAACTTTTTAAAGGCACATTTGCTTCGGCACTTAATAGCGCAAATAAATTGCGCTTATGCCTACGCAGTGCTTAACTGCTCTCGCAGTTAAGATAGTAATTTCAATTGAAATTACTATCCTCATAGAATTGGAATGCACAACAGGGTGTTGCGTATAAAATGTCAAGCATTTAGCATTCGAATCAGAGGCATTAAAGAGAATAAGAGCTAATTTGAAATAGTCAATATTCCAAAGATGTAAGACCCTGCGCAATTCATTGCGCAGGGTCTTTGGAGCGTTGACGTCACAAAACGCACCTATTGCTCATCCCTATCGGGATGAGCTAGTGCCTAATTGCAAAATTGTTCTTTATAAAATAGCACTTAAAAAAAATAATTTTGGAGTCGCATTATGAAAATTAAACAAGAAAGTAGAAATAAAAAATTAATATCAGAACTAAAGGACATTTGGCTTAGAAGTGTCAAAACTACACATCTTTTTTTGAGTGAAGACGATATAATAAAGCTCATCCCATTTGTTGACATGGGGCTGGAACAAATTG
>CAYJHV010000112.1:0-5552 GCA_964369825.1 uncultured Desulfovibrionaceae bacterium
TAATTCTGAGCTTATGGCCATGGAAGAAAATCCCAATGAAAAAATCATACTGACCATGAACATGGAAAGTTTCAATAAGTTATGTATCATATGACTCATTTAATCTCACTGTTAAATAATATATTTTTATGAATTATAAAAAAATTGCATTAAATGGCATGAAGCCATAAAAAAATCTCAGCACTTTAAAATAAGACCTTATTGCACACTTGTCACGACTTGGAGTGCGAATCTATATAAAAATTTTTTAATTATCTTACATTTTAATACGTTGAGAAGTTAAAGTGCGACAGCTCTCTCCTCTGCCTGTAATGCCTCTGTTTCACGTCCGAGCAAACGTAAACTTTTTGCCAAAATATTCCATGCCGGCGCATATTTCGGACGTAAATTTACGCTTTTCCTTGCTAACATTTCGGACATGGTCGGATCTTCTCCGGCATTGAGATAAATTTTGGCAAGCATACACAGTGCCAAGGCATCTTGAGGATTAAAAAGCAAGGTTTCATGTAATAGTTCACGGGCTTTGGTAAGATTATTTTGCTCAATCTCAATATTTGCAAGAAAGCGAAAAGCCATGCCGGTTTTGGTTCTGGTTTGCCCATTCTGTGTGTGTTCACTGTTTCTTTCAAGCTCAGCGGCAAAATTGTAATATTTCCGTGCCACATTAAATTTATCGTCAAGCTCTGCCAATTGCCCCAAGCGAATGTATGCAAAATAATGTGATTTATTAACTTTAATACATTCTTTAAAATATTTTACGGCTGCTCGCACTTCAGCAAGATTTTGGCACACTGTTCCAAGATTATATAAGGTTGCAGCAAGCTCATTTTCCAAAGAAAAATTAATTTGATTCAAAAAGCCATTGACAATATTTGTTTTTTGCTCAGCTTCAACGTCATTTTTATGTACGGTATTTTTTGCAAGACGCATTTTTTTCCAAAGTTTTAAGGCATCTTTAAAATACTGTTGTGCCTCCTGTTGGCGAGAAAGAGCCGCCATGCATACTCCCAAAGAATTCCATGCCATGGCATTTTGATCATCGGCTAAAAGTGCCATTTTATATTCTTCCACCGCCCCAAAAACATCTCCTCTACTGTAACGTTCATCGGCGCTGATATTTAGAGCCAGCGTCCCCATGGTACCAACCTGCGGAGCTTTCAGCAACAATGCAAGATTCAATGCTTTATGACAATACTCTAAGATATCACCTTTATTTGCTTGTAAAAATGGGTAGGCGGCAATGCCTGTAGCTAAAGTTATATTTTTCCCGGCTGCCTGTTGCGCAAGTTTTTTGTAAATATCTTCAATGTTTTCAGATAAGCAATGCGGATGGAAGAAAATAAGGCTTGTTTCACCATATTTTCCCACAAGAGTAGGTGTTTTTGATTTTTTTTCTTTATCAATATCGGCGGAATCATTAATATGGACATCTTCTTCAGAGAAAATATTTTGGCACAATTGCAAAATGCGTTCCATTTCACAGTTTTTGTGAGAAAAATCTTTATGATTTTGAGGGTGTAAACGCACCAAAGCTAAAGCAAAGTGATTTTGATTGTTAGTATATTGTGTCAATTGATGTAAAAAATCACCGTGTGAAAGCAATGGCTTATCTAAAAATAATATGTGAGGAAGAGTTGTATTATTTTCTAAGTTTATGTCTGCCATAGTTTTACCGGTAGTTGATTCAATATTTTTTTTACCGGTAAGCAACTTTAAGTTATCACCTTTTTCAAAAGACCAAGCCGGATCGTTCATATAAAGCACTTCTGCCACTGATTGCAGATCTCGCACTTGCATCAGCACAATTTCGCCTTTGCAATGCCAAGCATTATTTTTTTGTCCCAATACAGAAAAATGCTGCCCCTCTTGTGCTCCACCATAACGCCCTAAATTAATAAGTATTTGCCCAAAAGGTAATATTTCAGATACAATGCCGCCTTGCAAAAGTACTTGTGCATAGGACATATAACGATTTTGCGCTAAGTTTTGTTGGGGCTTTTGTAAAAATCTATGCCGCTCTTGTGCCATATGTGCGGCATGACGAGCTTTTTGCAAAATACGATGCGCTTGTTCAGTCATTTCAAGCGATGCGCCGGTAGTTTCCATATCTTGTGGGTACAAAGCAAAACCGGCAATGGAGCGCAAATTTATATTTCTTTTGCTTGAGCTGTGCAAAAGTTTCAAGGCATCGGTATGCTCCATGATTTCTTCTATGATTTTCATACAAGAATTTCGTGTTGCCGCATGTAAAAGTAAGGTGCATTCATTTTCGCCGCTACGGGCAGCAAGTACTTGTGCCGGCAAATGTTCTTTGATGGTTTTTGTCCACTCATGCAAAGCTTTATGTGCAAAAGTGTACCCAAAATCTGCGGATAGAGTATCAAGTGCAGGGCTTCGTAAAACCACCAAGCCCATGCAAGCATTGTGCAAAAAACTTTCATAATCTGCTTCTACGGCACTGTCCCAATAGGAACGCACCAAATCCACATTGTCTTGCATTTGCTCCAAAAGGCGAGGCATACGGGCAAGCCCTGTGAGTTCATCCACACGGCTTTTTTTTACGCTTAAAATATAGTCCATGCAAAGACTTACAAGTGCCTCTAGGGAAGGGAAAAGACGTCTAAGTGTGCGCCCGTCAACTCCACGAGCCATAAAAACACCAAGGAAATTTCCTTCATGTTTAAGCGGAAGATGTAATATGCGTTCACGAGGATGCCAGCTTGGTACTTCAGGTATGGAGTTTGGCTTTGGAAAATAAAGGCTATGACTGTAAAATGGTAAAAAGCCACGCAAGGCGCTTGCCAAATAATTTTCCAATTCCATCAGATCGGCAGGCTGCAAATGAACGGAGTAAAAGTCTTTCATGATTTTTAATTAATATATTTAGCGAAAAAAGTCTAGAAAGTTCTGTTCCTGTGTTTACCATAACCAAATGGTCAAATGCGAAGCGGCAATGGCAACGCAGCTTATGCCCAAGGTATAAAGTATTGTTTTTTTGAATAGTCCCTGTGAAGGTTTGGTAACTGTATTGTCTTGCTTGCCTTGGGTGGCTTTTATGCGTGGCAGTGCCATATATACCGGTAAAAGAAGGCATAAGGCACAAATAATACGCCAAGCCCAAATAACCAGTCCCACTGTGTCTTCTGAACCAAACAGTATTTTTTGCATACTCACCTTACCAAGAACAAGCATTTCACTGCTTGTAAAGCCACTGGAATCTTTAAATTCATGTAAGGTATCATCATCAACTTCGACAATGCAGCTTAACATCTCTGTGGGAATGGGAGTGACACGAAAACTTAAAAGCATATCTCCCACCAAAGGATTATTTTTATCTCTGCCAAAAAATATCTCATTGCCGTCAAAATGTACCAATAAGCCGGGATTTCTGTCATTTTTAAGGTCTTCGTAAAAGGCATTGACACTTTGGGAAAATTTGCCGGTTTTTTGCGCTTCCGTCAATATGGTATCATGTAAATTTTGCAGCATTTGTGAGGAAATTTCTAATTTTGGCGTGAATTTTTTTTGATCTAAGTCAATATTTACCAAAACATCATGCCCTACATTATAAGCTCCCAGTTTTACGCTTGCAGGAAATACTTCCCCCTCTTTTAAGCTGCCAAAAATCAAAGTATTATCTACTTTGTTTTCAAAATCTTCTGTGGAAATAGGATCATATTCCCAATCGGTGGTAATATAATATTTTCTTTCGGTAAATATGCCTTTACGGCGACGGCTTTCTTCATCATATTGAAAATACTCAATGAAATAATTTAGAATCAAACCTTTTTCTTCAATACCAAAACGAGCATCCTTAAGCAAGCCTTGCACTTGCAATTGACCTTGAAGATATACGGTTTTGCCATCATAAGCCTTGTCAATAATTTGCGGTTTTGGCAAGGGGACGGCAATTTTTTGCGCCTCCTTGGTCACTTGCAAATCAGCCAGCATCATGGCATCACAGCCATACATGATAAGGGAAAAAAATATTGTTAAACCAAGCCCAAAGCAATTTAATGTACCGAAAGATTTTTTTCCCATGCCTATTTTTCTCGATTGCTATGTTCTTGCAAATATTCAACTACCACATCATTGCCATTTTCAATAATAAATTCCAGAGCAGTACGCCCTTGATTGTCTTTAATGGAGGTATCCGCACCATACTCTAAAAGCTCTGCCGCAAGCTCATGGCTGTTTCTGCGTGGTGGATAGGCAAGATAGAAAAGTGCCGTTTGCCCATTAACGTCTTTGGCATTGACATCGGCACCTTTTTTCAAAAGGTTTACACCCGAAGCACCAAAGCCTATAGCCATCATAAGTGCCGTAACACCGTTTTCTGTTGCAAGATTTGGATCGGCACCATGTTCCAAAAGCATATTGGCAATCCCGGCGTGTTTCAAAATGGAAGCCATGAGCGCAGTGGTACCCGCATTATTTTGTGCATTGACCTGCGCTCCTTTTTTTAGAAGCATTTCGGTTATTTCTATTTGCGTTCCCGGCAATATGGACATGAGCGGAGTGGTACCATATATATCCTTGGCATTGACATCGGCACCGCTTTTTATAAGTAAATCCACAATGTCAGGTTTAGCAAATTCCGAAGCCAAATGTAAAGCGGTTATGCCTTGTTGGTCTTTTACGGTAGCTTTTGCTCCTTTTTCCAAGAGCATTTTGATTATTTGCGGCTTAGCCTGACGACCGATTTGCATTATGGGCGTGGCGCAATTATTGTCTCTGGCATTAACATCTGCTCCGTGAGCTATGAGCAAAGAAACCATTTTTATATTGCCATTATACACAGCTTCATGTAGCGGCGAATGTCCCTTGGTATCCCTCACATTCACTTCGGCACAATTTTTAAGCAACTCTTTGACAAGCTCACTGTCATTGGCACTCACTGCCTTAAGTAAATCATTGGCGAAGATAAGGGTATGGAAAAATAAACTTGTGCAAAATAAAAAGATGCAGCAGTATGATTTTATTTTCATGTTAAACTCTCCGGTTTTACAAATTCATTGTACAATCAATTAATTTTATCTAGCATAATCTTTATTCAACGCCAAGTACAAAGAAAGTACAAAAAAACTCCGTTCAAAATTGAAAACGGAGTTTATATTTTGCGCACAAGGAAGAATAAATTTTTCCTATGCCATATTTATCTTATTTTTTTACTTCTGTATATTCAGCATCAACCACATCATCATCTTTATTATCAGCACCTTGAGCGCTTTCGCCTCCGGGCTGTGCGCCCCCGGCACCGGCATCGGCAGAGCCTTGCTGTTGATATAATTGCTCGGCAAGTTTATGCGAAACAGTAGCCAACTCTTCAGTGCTTGCCTTAATGGCAGCAGCATCTTCACCTGCCATTAAAGTGCGCAAAGCAGTGATTTTTGCTTCAATATCACTCTTAATGGCAGCATCGGCTTTATCGCCAAGGTCTTTCAAACTTTTTTCCGTACCATAAATCAAGCTGTCGGCATGGTTACGAGCTTCAATAAGTTCTTGCTTTTTCTTATCGTCGCCGGCATGAGCTTCGGCTTCACGTACAAAGC
>CAYJHV010000113.1:0-5511 GCA_964369825.1 uncultured Desulfovibrionaceae bacterium
CGAGGTTGCATGTTTTTTGGAAAACATCATATAGTTATTTTTCGTGAAGGCGGAGAAGGTAAAAGCAGAAAATTTCGAGTACGCTTTTGGCTACTCTGGATTCTTGTGTTAATTGTTTGCGCTTTTATGATTGGGAATATTTTTCTATTGAAAGAATTTTACTTCAACAGAGATTTACAAAGTAAAATTGAGGACCAACAAAGCATTATTGACGAGCAAAACAATCAAATTTTAAGCATGTTGAGCAAAATACAGCTAATATCGCAGGATGTTACACGAGTTGAGCGTTTTGACGCCAAAATTCGACATATGCTGGATTTAAACAGCAAGCTAGGCTCAGTGGAAAAATCCCGCAATGATCAATACCTGAACTCTTCCTTACCATTGCATAGACCAAACCTTATGATCAGGCGTATGCAACGCTTTTTGCAACTTTTGGCAGAAGATATTCAACTTGAAGAAGTAAATCAACAAGAAATCTTACAAGCTTTGCGTGTTGCCAAAAATAAGCTTTCCACATCTCCTTCCATATGGCCATTGCGTGGAAGAATCAATTCACACTTTGGCTATCGCAGAGCTCCCTTTGGCGGAGGCAGAAGTTTTCATAAAGGAATTGATATAAAAGGAAGAGTTGGGCAACCCATTGTGGCTTCTGCCATGGGCACGGTAACTCAAGCCGGATTCTCCGGAGCATACGGCATTGTGGTTACCATAGAACATGGCGGCGGTTTTATAACAAAATACGCACACTTACAAGCAGCCACGGTGAAGGTTGGACAACAAGTTAAACGTGGAGATGTTATTGGGCGTGTGGGCATGACCGGACGTACCACCGGCCCGCACCTGCATTATGAGGTGCGAGTGGGCGGAGTTCCGGTTAATCCTATGAAATATATGTTGGAATAAGCTACAAATTATGCAAGCTGTGCATTATTTAAAAGCTCCAAGCATTCAGTGTGGGTAAATTCAAAACGCAAGGGTGTTATGGTAATATAGCCCTTGCTCAAAAGATCCCTGTCGGAACCTTCCTCCACTCGAGCATAATCAAATTCACCGTGCAACCACCAATAATTTCGCCCACGAGGATCTTGACGACGATCATAACAATCTTGCCACTGCGCTTGACTTTGAAAAGCCGTGCGCACTCCGAGGGTCTCAGCTATGGGCAAATCGGGATAATTCACATTGATGACCGTATGCTTTGGAATTGAATTCCACGGGAGATTTTGCGCTAAGGTCACAGCATGACGGGCTTGACCCAACATTTGCTGTGGTGTGTAATTATTGTAGGAAAGTGCCATGGACGGAATACCGGCAAAGGCACCTTCGCAAGCGGCGGCAATGGTACCGGAATATTTAATATCCGGACCGGCATTGGGACCTGAATTAATACCGGAAATCACCAAATCCGGTTTTTTGGGGCATAAATCCAAAAGTCCAAGCTTAACGCAATCCGCCGGAGTTCCGTGAACTCCCATTCCATTAAAATTAACCTCTGAAATTTCTTCGGCTCTCAAGGCTTGAAACACCGTAATGGCACTGGATACAGCGGATTGTTGGGTCATGGGGGCAACCACGTATACGTTGTGCCCCGCCTCGGTAAAGGCTGTATACAAAGCCCGTAATCCTATGGCATAAATGCCGTCGTCATTGCTCAATAAAATATTCATAAAAAGCCTCCCAAAAAAGTGCTCATATTATCCTTGCCTAAAACAAGGTAGACGTGTAATTAATTTCCACTTGCTACAATAATTACATAAGTTTCAAAATGTATGCAAAGTATCATAATTTTGCATGGCATAGAAAAGCAATATATTCTCAAAGGTGTAATAATGCAACAACATATATTCATAAAAGATCTTCCGCCCCATGGTACCATTCGCGGCGTATATTTATTGAGTGCTGCTTCTTTGCAAAATGCTAAAAATGGACCTTATTGGAATATAACTTTAAATGATGCCAGCGGCGACATGAACGGTAAAATTTGGGCGCCACTCAGTGCGGACTTTAGCGATTTTCCTACCGGAAGCTTTGTGCATATATCCGGTCGAACTTCACTTTACAGAGAACAAACTCAAGTGAATATTGATGCTTTGAGTATACTTTCCCCTGCCGAGCAAGTGGAGCTGGACATGACATTATATGTAGCCACAAGCCCTTTTGATATTGAAGATATGTGGCAGGAATTGAAAGAGCTTTGCCATAAAGAGTTTACGCACCCGGCATGGAAAGATTTTATTTTTCGAATTTTAAGTGCCAATGAAATTCGACTTGCGTGGATGGCATGTCCGGCGGCAAAGAATATACATCATGCGTATCGAGGAGGCTTACTTGAGCACAGCCTTTCTGTGGCAAAGCTTGCTCTGAGTATAGCCGACCATTATCCGCACCTTGACCGACAAGTTTTGCTGGCAGGAGCTATTTTTCATGACCTTGGAAAAATATGGGAATACTCTTACGGACTTATCACCGACTACACCGACAGCGGACGCTTGCTTGGGCATATGCAATTGGTTCTTGATTATTTGAATCCCATTTTACAAGAATGCGATTTGGAAGAAGAGTATGTAATGCATTTTAAGCATCTTATACTCAGTCATCACGGTACTTATGAATTTGGCTCCTCACGTTTACCGCAAACCCCTGAAGCCATGCTTTTGCATTATGCCGACAATATTGATGCTAAAATGGCGCAGTGTAAACAAATTTTTGCCGAAAAAACAGACGACTTTATAGGCTGGTCAAGCTACCAGCGCAGCCTTGAGCGTCATATGTACCAACCCTTACGCCATATTTCCTTGCCCATAAAAACAGAAAATGAGCAAGAATTTGAGCAAGTGCAAGAACAAGAAGTCGAGCAAATACAAGAGTATGAACAGTTTCAAGATGATGAGCAAATGCAGTCATATGAGCAATTACAAGAATATGAACAAATGCAATCATATGAGCAGTTGCAAGAATATGAGCAAATGCAAGCACAAGAACATATGGAAGAACAAAATGCTCAAGAGCATATGAATCAAGACACAAAACCTTGTGAATCGAAAAAAGCTGAGCTCAAAGAAAAACCTCGTCAACAAGCGATGCAATTGGGATTATTTCCCGATTTCTTTAAAAAAGCATAAGATATTATTATGTTTATAACTTTAGAAGGCATAGAAGGTTCGGGTAAAAGTACCATGTTGCTTGGGCTCAAGAACTATTTTGAAAATCTGGGGCGTTCGGTACTTTGCACCAGAGAACCGGGAGGCTCTGCACTTGGGCTTCAATTACGTGCGCTACTCTTAAATGAAGAAACAAAAATTCATTCAAGAGCAGAACTCTTTCTTTTTTTGGCAGATCGAGCACAGCATGTGGAAGAAGTTTTGCGCCCGGCATTGGCTAAAGGTACCATTGTTTTATGTGATCGATATATTCATTCCACTTTTGCTTACCAAGGCGCCGGACGTGGTATAGAATTGGCAGAATTAAAGAAATTTAACGATTTTGCCATGGACAACCTCATGCCTCACAAAGTTTTGTTGTTGGACCTTGATGTGGAAGAGGGTTTATTCCGTGCGCAAAAACGTAATCTTACCTTACAAAACAATGAAGGTCGCTTTGATGCCGAATGCATTGCCTTTCATCAAATGGTGCGCCAATCGTTTTTAAGGCAAGCCGCAGAAGATACTGAGCGGTTTTGCATTATTAATGCAGTTCAAAAACAGGAAGATGTACTCAGAGACTGCATAAATGCTTTAAAAGTCAATTGATAATTTTAATTTAAAGGAGAACATATGGCTTTGGAATTTTATAATCTTATTTATACAGGTAAAAGACTTGAGCGCATTTTAAGCGATAAACCCGGCATTCAATGCAGCGATTCAGGTACGCCGCCGGCACCGTGGGAATTGCACAGTTCCTTGGGTGATGATGCTAATATTTGGTGTGAAGTTTACCGTATTCCCAATAAACCGGGTGCTTTCTTTGCCATGATGGATTATGAAGAATTGCTTTTTGTAGCTCATGCACAAACCAATATGGCTTTTACACAGGCTTTGTGCGAATTTTCCAAAATGGTGACTGAACCAAGATACGCCGCAGATATTTTTGAAGATGATGATAGCGACGACTTTGATGATTAAGCGAGTAAGTATATGTCCGCACCTTCAACGCAAGACCTTGGCATAATTTTTTTCCCGGCTTTTGACTGGGCCATTTCACCGACACATCCCGAAAGGGAAGAACGCTTGTTGTATACGCAAGACCAGTTACGTGAAGAAGGTCTCTTTGATATGCCGGGCATTGAAGAATTTCGTCCGGAACTTGCCCACAAGGCGGACATTGAACGCACGCATTTTTGTTTGCCAAGTGTGGAGAAAGTCTGTACTGCCTCCCACTTGGCATCTGCCGGCGGTGCCATAAGTGCGGCAAAACTTGTCTTTGAGGGAAAGCTACCCAAATGCAAAAAAGCCTTTGCTTTGGTGCGCCCTCCGGGGCACCATGCCATGCGAGTAACCTATGGTAATCGAGGTTTTTGCAATGTGAATATAGAAGCTATTATGCTGGATTATATTCGCAAAAATTACAGTAATCAGCTCTGTGCGCCCGGAGAAATTTTACGCATAGCTGTGGTTGACACCGACTGTCATCACGGTGACGGAAGTCAAGATATTTTTTGGAATGACCCACACACACTTTTTATTTCTTTGCATCAAGATGGGCGTACCTTATACCCCGGGAGCGGCTTTGTGCAAGAATGCGGCGGAATAGGCGCGCTTGGCAAAACCGTCAATATTCCCTTGCCTCCGCAAACCGGCGATGTGGGTTATTTATACGCCATGCGTCATGCCGTTTTGCCCATCTTAGCCAACTTTAAACCTCATATTATAATTAATTCCGCCGGGCAAGACAATCATTTTACCGATCCGCTGGCAAATATGCGTCTCACAGCTCAAGGTTATGCAAAACTTACTGAGCTGTTACAGCCGGATATCGCCGTTCTTGAAGGTGGATATTCCATTCGAGATGCCCTGCCCTACGTTAATTTAGCCATTTGCCTTGCTCTTGCCGGAAAAAATTTTACAGATATTTATGAACCGGACTGGAATGAAAGCTATCTTACACAAGATATGGCCATAAGTGATTATATTAAAAAGCTTGTGGAAGAAGTGCTTACCTTGTACCACACACCGCCTTCTCAGCCCTTTGAAGGAAGACAAGAAAAAAATATTTTTGGCACATGGTGGGCACGAGAAAGAAGTGTTTATTATGATACAGATATGTTGCATGATAAGCAGCAAGAAAAAACTCTGTTTTGTGATGCTTGTGCCGGACTTACCTGCACTGTAACCAAGGCTGCGCATATGGGACAAAGCCTCTGCTTGCTCTTACCGTATGATGCCTGCGAAAAATGTAAGCATATGGCAGAAGAGTTATTTCACAATGCCAAAAAAAGTCATACCTATGCTCATGTTTTGAAATTACCCTAACTTATCCACGCAATCATTCCGATTTTAATTTTCTTGGGGG
>CAYJHV010000114.1:0-5495 GCA_964369825.1 uncultured Desulfovibrionaceae bacterium
AAATCATGGAATTTTTCACCAATTTTTTGCGAATTATCTTTTTGCAACAAAGCATAACACGAAACGGCGCTAATAATAACAAGACCATGTATGGCTCTTGTCCAAAAACCGGAAAGCCCCGAACTGACAATGCCGGCTTCAATAATACCAACAATGGCAATGCCCACCAAAGTTCCGTAAATTTGCCCGGAACCGCCAAAAACACTGGTTCCGCCGATGAAGACAGCGGCAAAAACCAGCAACATATAACCATCGCCTTGTGTTGGCCACCATGAGCCCATTTCCATACAGCCAATGGCACCGGCAAAACCTGCGCTTATGCCCATAAGGCAATGTATGCCAAGGCGGGTACGCAAGACGGGAATGCCAAGGCGACCGGCAATGTCTGCATTTTCACCGGTAAAACGGATATTATCACCCAAAGGATGCCGATTTAAGACAAGCCAAAAGATAAAAGCCATAACCAAGAGCCAAAAAGCTTGCATGGGTAAAAAATCCAAGAATCGCCCCACAAAAAATGCTCTCACGGGACTTTCATCAATGGTTGTCAGGCTGAGAGCCAAGCCTTGACTGAGCAATAAAACCATGCCTCGCCAAAAGAATTGCGTTCCGATGGTGGCAATAATGGAAGGAACACCAATAACAGCCACCAATAAACCATTACAAAATCCAATACCAAGACCGGTAAGTAAGGCAGATAGCATGGCAAGCCACACTTGATCTGTACTGCTCACAGTGATGGCAAAGGCAAAGCCGGACATGGCAAGGGTAGAGGGAAAGCATAAGTCCATTTCTCCGGTGGCAACCACCAAGGGGAGGGCAAGTGCTAAAAATCCATATAAAGGCAAAGTGGAGAGTAAGCTTTCATACATGGGCAAAGCAAGGAAAGCTCGTGCTCCGGTGAGCATAAAGGTGCCAAGGAGCAAGAGAAATAATGCCGTCAGCCAAAGCTCGTTGCGTGTGCTTATGGAGAGTTTACTTTTCATGGCGTACTCCGCTGAATGTACCATGCAAATCATGCTCTTTCCCCTCTCTGTCATCGGCAAGATCAAGTAAGTATTGATTTAAATCTTGAACGCTTAATTGTTTTTTGTCCATTTGCGAAACTGTTCTGCCTTTGTGCATAAAGACAAAGCGATCCGCCACGGCATGAGCTTGTTGTATGTGATGTGAAATAATCAAAACGCTGTGCCCTTTTTCTTTCAATGAGCGGATAAAATTCAAGGTACGCTCAGCTTCTTTGAGTGATAAAGCGGTGGTAGGTTCGTCTAAAATCACCAGACTTGCGCCAAAGTACATGGCACGCCCTATGGCAAGGGCTTGTCTTTCGCCGCCGGAAAGCACACGTACCAAGGCATCGGGGTCAAGACCGACACCTTGCAAGCCCAACCATTGTTCCAATAAAGTCATGGTGATTTTACGCTCGGCATTGCGGTCAATAAAGCCCCACGGCGTGCGAATATGCCTGTCCACAAAAAGATTGCGCCACAGACTTTGCCCCTCACACAAGCACTTGTCTTGAAATACCGTTTCAATGCCAAGTTTGCGGGCTGAGCGTACATTGTACTTTGCCAAATTCACTTCTTTTCCTTGGAAATAAAGCTTGCCGGCATCAGCCTTGGCGGCACCGGAAAGTATCTGCACAAGCGTAGACTTTCCGGCACCATTATCCCCAAGCAAAGCCACAATTTCTCCTTGAGCAATGGAAAAATCTGCCGAGCGTAAAGCTTCAACGGCACCGTAGAATTTTTTTAAGCCCTGTATTTCCAAAAGCATAAGTTTGTCTTTATAAAATATTTGTGAGTTAATAAATATTTACGCTTTAAAATAGAAGAATTCATTGCTTGCAAAGCCACGTTTAGCGAATACCTTGTTTGGCAAATTTTGAAACCTGACCGATATTTTCCGCATCAATGATGCCGCCGCCGGTATCAATGCTAAAGCCGGTAAAACCATATTTTTTGCTGAGCACTGTTTGTACCACGCCAAAATATCCCATCATAAAAGGTTGTGCTTCGGAAATAAGCTGCACAAAACCATCTTCAATGGCTGTTGCCGTGGCAGGTGACAAAGAAAATCCTGCCACATATACTTTTCCGGGTTTTATGCTTGCATTTTTAAGATGATTGCCCATTTGAGCGGTGAGTGAACCATGGTCCACAACGATGACCTTGGTATCGGGATTGCGCCCCATTTGAGCTGCCACCACCGGCGCACCCAGTACGGGGTCCTTGTCTATTTCAGGAGTAATTTCTAAATAATCAACGACAATACCGGCATTTTCCAAAACTTCCACAATGGCGGCAGAACGCTTTCCACGCTCGGGAATGCGGCGTAAACCCCACACAAAAGCACGGTCACCTTTTTGTAAATTGGTACGCTTTAGGATTTCTTTAGCCAAAGCAACGCCTTGATAGTAATTGTCCGTACCCACATAGCCAAACCCCTTGGTGCGCTGTGCTGCTTGCGTTAAAGGTAATGCTGTATCAACGGAGGTAACCACAATGCCTTTTTTGGTGGCAGTATCCACCAATTTTGAAAAAGCTGCATCTCCGGGATGTCCCATGATTACAATACCATCGGGATTTGCTGCCACCGCTTGGCGAAAATTTATTAGCATGGTTTCAGGATTCCAATCAGAATAAACCAAACGTAAATCACAGCCCATGTCGGCAGCCGCTGCCTTGGCCCCGTTTTGCACAATCAGACCGTAACCGTCGCCCACCGCACCGCCGGTATCAAACCAAATGGTCATACCTTCGCCGGTTTTGGCATGGCTGTCACGAACCAAAATTTGTCCTTGGAAAAAAATCAAGGCTAAAAAACAAAGGATTGTGAAAGAATGACGTGAAATTGAATGGAAAAGCCGCATAAAACACCTCTTTTGTTATAAGAAAATAAACAATACAATGCATTAAATGTATTTGATGCTTTATTGTAAGTTAAGTTTTAAAACTTAATGACGTAAATAAGAGGATGGAGAGATGGGGCAGACGTTACCATGGACTATATGCCAAAACACTTTCCAACCTAAAATTCAGCAGACGCAAACCTTGCGTCCTTAGGATGGCATATCAAATAAAGTGTAATAGCATTATATCAACCTCAGCAATGATTTATGACCATTAAAAGTCACTATAAATCACTAATTTTTCTTAATTTTACATATTTGAAAAAATAAAGCAAGCACTTTTTATGCAAAAAATTTTATGTTTTCTCAAAACTTAGCGTAGTGCTTCATCTAAAATGCGTAAGTTTTCTTCAAGTTCCAAGTTTCTATTTTTTTGTGGACTTTGTAATTCTTTGGGCGCAGGCTGTTTTTTGGGTACGGATTGATTGTCTTTTTTAGACTGACTTTTTCTGCTATTTTCTGCAAAAGTTTCAAGCATTGAGATTGCAGACGGCTTTGCCAGTGCCAAGTATTTTCCTGTGGCACTGACCAAATAAATGCCATTCACCAAGGTATATTTTTCTTCAAATTGATTGTTCTTAAACTGCACTTCAGCCTGTTCGCTTTGCCAAAGAAATGTTGCTTCACCAAGTTTATCAGAGACAATTAAGCCGGTATTGTTGTTATAGATAATAATATGTCTGCCGGTACCACCATAAATACCGTCGGAAATTTTTCCATTATTCCAACAGCCGAGAAAAGGTCTTGTTTGATAATAGCCCATGCAGCGTACAAAGGTGAGAGGCTTTTGCTCTGCTGCCACAAAAAGTTCTTCCAAATTTTGCGGATAACTGACTGAAGTAGCCGAAGATGTCGAAGAAGTTGTAGATGTGGTAGGCAATGAAGATGAAGAAGTGCTTGCGGCACAAACAATCTTTGTTACGCAAAAACTCATTACAAAAAGTATACAAAAAATTTTTAGCATTACCCACCACAAAATCTACTTATCAGGAGAATTACTCAAATGTATTCCAAAAAGAAGGATTGAGAGGAGTAAGTTTTTTCTCCGAAGCAATCATATCAAGGTAAAGCATACCCAGTGCCATGGTATCAAAATCCGGACGTTTGCCGGAAACTCGCAAATCCACGTTGGGACAGTAGCATTTACATTTGGTGCAAAAGTCTATGCGTTCGCCGGATTCGCTTTTGCTTTCCTTGATAATTTCAATAACATCTGCTCCTTCTTCTTTGCAAGCAGGGCAAGTACCCCTTTTGAAGTGCCAATTGGTGCCGCACAGTGAACAGTGTAAATATTTTTTACCTCCACCGCCGGCAAGAAATTGATTATTTTCATCAAGCAATGCACGGTCAAGGTAAGAAATGGAAGGAAATGACGCACAAATGGGGCAATACCCTTCTTTCCACAAAGCATTTTTATCCCAAGGTGCCATATGATCTTTTTTGTCGGTGGCTCCGTCAAGGTCGGTATCAGGTTCAGCTTGCAAAGCGATTTCCGGTACGCTGTGGAGTACCAAGGCTTGTAAAGTTGGTGCCAAGATAAAATGGAAAGCAAAGAGCAGAGCTTGGTCGGGTACCTTGAGTGCTGCGCAAAGCTTTTCAATGACCTGCACATTATTGCTAAGGTAAGCTTCGGCAAGTTCATAAGGTGTATGCGGTACAGGTGCTCCTTCAATTTCCAATTCACAAGCAACAAAATATTTATCTAAAGTTGAGATAAAGGGTTTAAGGTATTCTTGTTCTCCAAGGAGGGGAAGCATGGTTTTTGCGGAAGCAGAAATGGCATTGTCTAAACCTTTGAGTGACATACCTGATAAAAGTGCTCGTCCATGGGAGGCGAATTCTTCGGTAAAGTTCGGCAAAACAAGCCCGCTGTCGATGATATAGGGTAATAAAGTTTTTGGCAAAGATGCTCTTGCTTCAAAAATACCTTCAAAGGATTTGATGATGGGTTCAAGGACAGGGCGATTTGTTATGATGCGTTGCGCTGTTTGGGCGACATTTTCACGGGTACTGATCATAAAACTTCCTAAAATTAATAATTTATGTGACCATTGCCTTCACTTAGTTTTGATGCGGAGGGATATTTTGTGCCAACCAAAAATAAAAGATTTAAGTGAACAGCAATATGTATTGTCACTGATTGAAAACTTAATCCCTAATGAGCTGAGATGTAGATAATACAAAAAATCCATTGAGGCAAGAGCCGTGAGTGCATTTTGAAAGGGGAGGATAGGTGCTCTAATCAACACCACCGTTCGTTATCTCATACGAGCAAAATAATTTTTCCATTCAAAACCTCTGTGCAATTCATTGCGCAAGGTCTTTGGAGCGTTGACGTCAGTCAAAGCGACCGAAAATCAAGAATAGACCGAAAATCAAGAATAGGCGGAGCTTCGCTTCGTCGTTAAGTGATTGATTTTCGTGCCTTTACCTCTTCGCACTCATTTTTTATGTGTAGATACAAAATCATATTTTACACATAAAGTTATATAAAGAAATTAATTATGCAAAGGTCTTATTTTAGATTGTTATTATGTTTTTCAGCATCGACTAAATTAGAATGCCATGAACATCATGCGTGGCA
>CAYJHV010000115.1:0-5485 GCA_964369825.1 uncultured Desulfovibrionaceae bacterium
CGCCACGTAAAATGAGCCGAAACTTGCTTCCGGCGTCCCCGAAGGGGCATTTGGAATGAGCGTGCCTTTCTGAAAAATGCATGAAAATGCTTTTTTCAGCGTCGACTATTTAGCTCCATAACTTTTTAACAAATCAACAATTCCGGCGTGTGGATTTATTAAAGCATAATACAAAGCTGATTTGCCCTCCGGACCTTTTGCATTGGCATCTTCACCGGCTTTAAGAAATAACTCAACGACATCTTTTGGTTGTTTATTTGCGGCAAGAATAAAAGCTGTCCACCCATTTCTATCCTTGGCATAAATATCAACTTTATTTTTCATAAGAACTTCAATGACACTTTTATGCCCAAAAAAAGTGGCCAACATCAAAGCGGTTATACCTTTTTCATCCTTGGTATTCATATCTGCTTTATAATTGATTAAGGTTTGCACAAGTTTGCTGTCACCATTAAAAGCTGCGAGCATAAGAGCTGTTTTGCCCACATTATTTCTTATATTGACATCTGCTTTGTTTTTAAGGAGCACTTGAATGGCATTTTGATTTTCACCTTTCACAGCACACATAAGCGCAGTATCACCATATTCATCGACATAATTGATATCTGCTCCTTCATTCAATAATATTTGTATTGCCTTGGCATCATCATTGTCAACTTCAACCATAAGCACTTTATTATTGAGTGATTGCGCTGTATGTGACATAAAATTTTTCAAAAATTCGTAAGCATCGCTTTGTTTACCTTTCTTGGCATGATCAAGTGCGATATCACCTTTTTTATCCTTCATGGTAACATCTGCACCACCAGCCAGTAAAACATGCATGGATAGTATATGTCCAAAATGAGCAGCCATCATCAGTGCTGTACGCCCGGTACCATCTTGCGCATTCACTTTTGCACCATTGTCAATCAATAAATGTATAACTTCATATTGATCATAAAGTGCTGCCAACATAAGAGCTGTCATTTTATTTACATCAATGGTATGAATATGAGCTTTATATTTGAGCAATAATGATATTATTTCTTTATGCCCCCATCTGGCAGCAATCATAAGAGCTGTCATTCCTTTGTCATTTGTCACATGCACATTTGCATTGTGGCTAAGCAAAACTTCCATGGTTTCATATTCTGCATTCAATGCCGCAAGCATTAATGCTGTGAAGCCATGCTCTTTTTTAGCCTCCACATCCGCCCCTTGCTCCAACAACATGCGCAAGGTTTTAATAAGTCCGTGTTTGGCAGCAAACATAAGCCTTGTTTCATCATGACTATTTTTATCGTTAACTTTAATACTGCCGCTTTTAATGGATCTCAAAAACATATTATGCATAATATCATCGGTTATCATTTGCGCTGTATAACCTTTATTATTCTTTATATTGGTACCTGCTCCGGATTTAATCAACATTTCTAAAATATCATAATATCCTTCTTTAGCAGCGAACATCAAAGCCGTCATACCATCCTTGTCTTGAGCATTTATATCGACCTTATTTTCAACTAAGATTTCTGCTACTTGCTCATGCCCATATTTTGAAGCATACATGAGGGCGGTTAAACCTTCATTGTTTTTTACGTTCAGTTCTGCTTTATTGTTCAATAAAAATTTCACAGCATTCATATGCCCATTTTTTGCGGCAAACATAAGTGAAGTTTTATCATCTTCGGTTTTGTGATTAATATTGGCTCCATTATTCAACAAAATTTGCATAATAGCTGTATGACCGTTATCAGCGGCAAATATAAAGGAAGTGAGATTTTTCTGACCTTGGGCATGAACATCTGCACCATTTTTTAGGAGAATTTTTACCGATTTGACTCTGCCCATGGCACTTGCAGTCATAAGAGAGGTCATACCATATATTTGTTGCGTATGAATGTCTGCCTTATTATCAATTAAAAACTGCAGCATATCATTTTGCCCGGCATAAGCCGCTACCATAAGAGCCGACCAACCTGCAGCCGTTTTGGCATTAATATCTGCTTTATTTTTGAGTAAAACTTCAATTATTTCTTTATGCCCATTGATGGTTGCCACAAAAAGAGGCGTTGCGCCTTCATCATCTTTGGCATTAACATTTACCCCCTCAGCGATCAGTTTTTTTACAAGATGCATATCGCCACTTTGAGCAGCATCAAGCAAAGCTTCGTCAGCAGAAATATTTGGAAAGAAACTCAGTACACATAAAAATATGCTGATAAGTCCATGATACATAGCTTCAACCCCCTTAATTTTTTCTGCTTAAATATTTCATTTTAACTCTTCAAGATATTCACACTCAAAATTTGAAATTGCTATACCGATAGGGAAGGTCTTGAAGTACGCTACGAAAAACTTCTGTCACTGTATAAAGGAAAATATGAATTTATTAAGGTACGTATGTAAGATTCAAAGGAAAAAGGAAACATCGACAAAATAAAATCAGTGTTTCCCAAAGATTTGTTATTTTAACATAAGATAAAAAAAAGGGAACCTAAGTTCCCTTCCTCTTTGCAAAAGCCTTCCTCAAAACTTCTAACAAAAAGCCACCTCATATGAAAAGTTATTTTCATCGTGTTTTTTTGACTATGTGCATAAAGCCGGTATGACCTTCCTCGTCAATACCATCGACATCTAAAATAAGAGTTCGATATGCTTTATGCCTCCTCTCATAGCTAGACATACTCTAGCATTTTTTGTGCCAAAATTTTTTACCGAGTATAATTTT
Source organism: uncultured Desulfovibrionaceae bacterium (assembly GCA_964369825.1). Lineage (GTDB taxonomy): Bacteria > Desulfobacterota > Desulfovibrionia > Desulfovibrionales > Desulfovibrionaceae > CAYJAD01. The sequence goes on from CAYJHV010000115.1 coordinate 2,714, forward strand.
ATAAAATCATTGAAATTAAAGACTTTTTAATTATCTTTATTTTTTCCATATTTTACTTTGCCAAAAAAATTGGCATCAAAACGCCAAAAAAATTGGCATAGCAAAAATTTGGGCAGTGAATATTGCTTTATTTCACCCTTAAATACATAATCATGCTTTGCAAAAATGAAAATTTAATTCCCATTGTTCAAAAACTGATACGATTTTAAGTTCTTTCAAATGCTAGCTTTGACATACGGTAAAAAAAATGTAAAATAGTTCAAATAATAATGTCAAAGTGCTTGTTTTACTTTTTTTGCTTTTTATAACCTATTGAGATAATAAAAAAATGAATAAAGAAATTTTAAAATTATTGTATATAGAAGCCAAGGGCTTTTTATTACTTTTCATTTTATTTGTGGGATTTTTTAATTTTTTTGCGGTACACGCCTTTGCTGAAAATTCTGTTCATAATGATGTGGATACCAATAAAACTAATTTATCGCAAATTATTCATACAGTGCTTGATAATCAAAAAAAAGTTCTGTTTGATATTGAAGCAGAACAAAAATATTACAACGAAACATTGCGGGACGATATTGTGCAATTAAGTACTTTACGTCAAAATATATACAATGATTTTAATAAATTATATCAAATTTATTGGCTTAATAGAAAACAAGTGACCGAACAAAGCCTTGTGGTGGAACAAATCAGCAGATTTATCTTTCAAATCAGAGAATTACATGACCCATTGGTGCATACGGAAGAACAATTTCAACTACGCTTGCAACAATTAAACAATATTATTGCCGGACTTAATACCATAGGCGAGCCTACCGCACAGTCTATGATCGAACGTGCCGAAAAACTCAAGGAATTCTATGTCCTTTTTAGTGCAAGGTTAAAGCAGGTCAATACCATTACAGACAAAATCCTTGAAAAGCTTTCTTCAACTTACAAGGAATTGGAAGACAGGATGCCGCGCTATTGGTTTGATTACTATGTGCATCAAAATATAGATTTTTTTTCCAATTCTTTGACATGGAAAGAAGAATATTTTTTTGAGCATGTATTCACACTTCTAAAAGAATCGATACTGCGAGAAGTACCTTCAACCGCTCATGCTTGGGTATCATTGCTCAGCAACGGATTACTCATTTTACTTCCATTTATTCTGCTTGGCATTTTGGCATTTCGATTTGTCCATGTTTATTTGCCTAAATCCATGCATTTATCTTTCAAACATATGCTTAGAACTGTGTATCCATGGATTGTACTTGGTATAACCATTCAATTTTCCTCATGGTTTGGAGGAAATAGATATCAGTTTATCAATGCCGTAGGAACTTTTATGCTGTGCTTTGGGCAAATTCGTCTTGCGTGGCAAATGCTATGTTTAAAAAGAGAAAAGGATCAACCTGCAAAATCTCCTTTCTCCATGGTACTTACCGTACTTATACTAAGTTTTATTTTAATAACCTTAATTGACGTCAGTGTCGTATTTGTCGTGCTTTGGGCTATGTTTTTGGTCTTTATGTTTTTACGAATACGTAGAACCGGTCAAAGCACCTTTGGCACCTTTACTTTTTCTCGCTATCTTATGCGTATTTTTTATGTAATGATGGGAATTGGATTTTTCATAGTTTTAAGTACCGGACTTGTCCATTTATCTTTCTTTATTGTTTTATTGTATATGTGCATTATGATGGGTTTACATCAAGTACAGGCTTGCTTACATGCCACGTCTTTGCTCAATGAAGTCTTACCCAAAAGCGGTATATCGGCACTGATTTACGGACTTTTACTGGCAGTAGCCTTGCCTGTTGTCTTGACCTTGGCTCTGGTTTCTCCTTTAAGTTGGTTGCTGACATTTCCGGGCGGTGAATTTCTTATCAAAACCATGGGTGATTTTGACATTAATATTGGGCAGATTTCGTTTAATGCTTTACAAATTTTGAGTATAGGTACCGCTTTTTATTTGGTAAAATCCATCATCAGCGTCTCTTGCCATTACATAGACAATACCTGGGCAAGTCACAAAAATGAAGCATTATCTGCCCTTACGACACCGGTAAAAACCATTATTTTCTTTGGTTTTTGGGGTGTATTTGTGCTTTTTGTTTTACGAAGTGTGGGCTTTAACTTGACTAATCTTGCGGTCATTGCCGGTGGTCTCAGTGTGGGTATAGGTCTTGGTATGCAAAGCTTTGTACAAAATAGTTTTAGTGGATTTCTGCTGATTTTTGGCCAAAATATTCGTGAAGGAGATATGGTGGAAGTGGGTACCATTACAGGTGTTGTGCAAAAAGTCAGCTTACGTGCAACAAAAGTGCGCACTTTTGATAATGCCATTGTTTTTGTGCCAAATTCAGCATTTATTGGTTCAAATTTTATTAACTGGACGCATAACGGTCATAGAGTGCGATGCACAATCTTGATTGGTGTGGCCTATGCTTCTGATTTGGAAGTGGTTAAAGAGCTTATTGTGAATGTACTTAAAGACAATAAGCGCATCACCATGAATCCTGCTCCCATGGTACTTTTTACTGATTTTGCCGCCAGTTCTCTTAACTTTGAAGTGCGATTTTGGATACATAATGTTATGGAACAGGCTGAAATACGTTCCGAGGTACGCTTTGCCATCAACACTGCTTTTAAGGAAAATGGTATCGAAATCCCATTCCCGCAAACGGATATTCACATGGATTCCAGTGTCTTGGAAGTAATTCGAAACACTTTGCCCTCTGCAGAAAAGGAAAAAGTAAAATCGGTAAAGCATGTACGGAGTAG
>CAYJHV010000116.1:0-5481 GCA_964369825.1 uncultured Desulfovibrionaceae bacterium
CTCTTTCCAGCGACCCACTTCAGGAGTATCAAAACGGCGTCCCATAAGACGTTTTACTGCAAAAATAGTACGTTCGGGATTTGTTACAGCTTGACGCTTGGCAATTTCACCCACAAGGCGTTCTTTATCGGTAAAGGCCACCACAGAAGGAGTGGTGCGGCCACCTTCGGGATTAGTAATGCATTTAGGGTCTTTGCCTTCCATGACAAAAACACAAGAGTTAGTGGTTCCAAGGTCAATACCTATAATCTTAGACATAAAAAAATTCCTCCTCAGGATTCATTGAAAATATATTTTTACCCTTAAAAAGCGTTTCGCAATTTATTTAAGGGAAAGTAGTACGTTTTGTCTTGCAAAGAGCTTTTATAAAATTCATTGCTTTGACAACTTCATGCGACAAATAAGTAAGTCATCTTAGAGGTTCGTCTAGGGGGCAAGGGAATATTTTTCTGATTTTTTAAGAAAAAAAAGTAGGGCATAAATGACCGTGAAGGGTAGATGATGGGATAAAGGTATAAAATTTAGACAATTATTCATAAACTTGCAGTTGACCTTGTTGCATACACATTTGCCTGTTAATGCAAGCAAGATGATCGTCCTCATAGTGCGAAACCAGCAAAATATGTACACGCCCCGAAAATGCTTCTTCTTCCAGCAAATGACGCATGGCCTTATATGAAGCTTGGTCAAGCCCTGAAAAGGGTTCATCAAGTAAAAGTAATTCCGGTTCTCCCATAAGCAGACGTGCCAAAAGCAGGCGGCGCAATTGTCCGGTGGAAAGTGAACGAATTCGACGATCTTCAAGGTTTTGCAGGTGAAAACGCCGTAAGAACTCTTGAGCTTGCGTTATTTCTTTTTCATCGTAAATTCGATAAGTACCTTGTACCGTATCAAGCCCCGAAAGCACACATTCAAGCCCGGTAACATCGTAACCATATGTTTGTTGTAATTCCGCACTTAGCAAAGCCAGCCCGCTTCGCACCAATGCCAACTCACTCACATGCTTTTCGCCAAAGCGTTTAAACCGACGCCGCAAAGTACCGCCGTCAAAGGCAACATGTTCATCAGCGGCGAGCAAGCGTAAAAAGGTTGATTTGCCGGAACCGTTAACCCCATGCAAACGCCAATGCTCACCTTCTTGCCATTGCCAACAAATGCGGCGCAAAATGGGATTTCGGTCTATGAATACCGTGGCGTTTTGAATGTCAATGAAAGTCAGTTTTTTAATGTCTTTATTTTGTTGTGTTTGTCTTGGTAATGCTTTTTCATTTACGGGAATTGTTGATAATGACGCATCAGCCTTTGTTGTGGCAGGTACAGTATTTTTTAGTAAATGTCCTTGCTCCATAGTATAAATATGTTTTACCCATGTGGGAATGGCATTTTCACGATGGTCGGTGAGAACCAAGGTACAACCACAGTCTTTTAAGACATGGAGAATATTAATACGATTTGCGTCGTCCAAGCCGTCTAAATATTCATCCAGCAAGAGTACTTTTGGCGATCTTAGCAATGCTCGCCCAAGCAGTAGCAAACGTAATTGCCCTTGAGAGAGGGTACAAGCTTCTTGATGCAATAAATGTTTTGCATTTATGCTTTCTGCCATGCGCTGAGCGGCTTTTTTTTGCTCGGCATCGGGAATAAAGTACAGCAATTGATCCGTTGAAGATGCGGAAAAGGCGGTCAATAAAATATCTTCTCCGGAAAGTCGCCATTCTTGCCGCACATAGGCTTCTTGCTTGGCATGAGAAATGAGCGTTGCCATACGCCGTCCCATAATGGGAGATTGTTCCGCTTTTCCGTGCAAATGCCAAGTGATATTTCCGGCAGTAGCAAAAATTTCTCCACCAAGTAGGCGCAAAAAAGTGGATTTTCCGGCACCATTGGCCCCCAAAATGGCAACGTGTTGCCCTTCTTCGAGGTTAAAGGTGATATTGTGCAAAACTTCTTGGCAAAAGCCCTCATGACGCAGGCTGACATTGACCGCAGAAAGTTCTATTAGTCTTGAATTTTGCATTAAAATTCTCGTTGATACATTTTATTTTGACAATACCAAACGCTGTTTTTATAGCCATAAGAACGAGCGTAAGCTTCAAGCGTAACAAAATCCCCTGCCACATCTTCCACTTGATGTGCATCGGAGGCAAAAGTTATGGGCAATTGTAAATCTGCCGCTAAATTCATAATTTCTTTGCATGGATAAATTTCTTTGCACATTTTTCGCAAACCGGCGGAAGAAATCTCCAATGCCATATTATTTTCTTTAATGGTCAAAAGTGCTGCATTCACCACATCTTGATTTTTGGGCAAAGCAATCCATTGGTGGAAAATATCCACTGAAAAAATTTTGATGAGGTCAAGGTGGGCGGCAATGTTAAAAAGCCCGCTGTCTGCCATACGCTTCAAAGTTTCAAAATAATGCGTATAATGCGCATAACATTCTTCAATGCTAAGCTTTTCCCAATCGCTTGTTTGGTCATCATAGCCCCATTTTCCCAAAAAATGTACGGAGCCGATGAGGTAGTCGAAGTTATACTCTTTTATGGCATGTTTTATGAAATCAAGTTCTTGTTCGAACCAATCCATTTCCATACCCAGTAATATTTGCCGAGGAAATTCCTTCTGCAAAGCTTGTACTTCTGCCACATATTGCGGAAAATACTTGCTTAATTTATCTCTGTACTCACGAGTATAGGTGTAAGCATTTGGTCTTGGAGAATGTTCTGAAAATCCAAAAAGTTCTATGCCTTTTTTTTGGGCAGATTCCCACATTTGTTTGGGCGTGTGTCGTCCGTGGGAATAGAGGGTATGATTATGTAAGTCAGCGGTAATCATGATTTATCCTAATTATTGTATGTGAATATGAGTCGGTACCAACAAATTCCACAGCCTGTCAACATTTAACGCTGTGCGGCGGTACCAAATGCGCATATCCTTCGCTATTTTGCTGCAAAACCTCATCAAGCTTTTCTTCGGTGCGCAGTAATTTTTTCTCTAAGGAATCAATATATTTTTGCTGTATTTGTAAGGCATTGTCCAATTCTTTAAGAAGTTTTTCTTGAAAATACATGCTTTCTTCCAGAACTGCCAACCTTTGCTCCATGCTTTTCATGTGTTCCATATTTTTCTCTTGTTGTATTTTTGCGTCCGTCATGAGCAAGATTTTTTGAGGTGCGAATATCCTTTGTTCCACGTTCTTTTTTTGTTCCGTGCATATTCTTTGTATCACTCACATTTTGAGCTTTGCGCATTCCCACATCGGGTATTAAAACAGCATGTTGCTGTAAGCGTTCGGCATCACTTTTAGCCACAAAAATGGGATTTTTTTCCGTATCTGATTCTGTGTAATACATGGCAGTGGCAACGGTACCGGGAGTAGGTATAAAGCATTGTACTTGCTGTGGTTTCCAATTATGCGCTTGTAACCAAGCCCCCAGTTCCCGCATGTGCTGCAAGGTACAACCGGGATAGGCACTCATCAAATAAGGTACCACATATTGTTCTTTGCCTGATTTTTGGCAATGCTTTTCAAAAGCCTGCAAAAATGTTTCAAAAATATGCAAAGGTGGTTTGCGCATAAGCTGCAAAACTTCGGCTGCGCTGTGTTCGGGGGCAATTTTTAACTGTCCGCCGGTAAATTCCGTGGTATACGCATGAATGGCTTCTTTTTCGTGCATGGCAATGTCGGCACGAATACCGCTAGCCACTCGAACATGTTTAATGCCCGACAATTTTTTGACTTTACGTAAAAGATCAATGTGTTTCTTTTGCGGCGCATGAAAAAATTTACACACTTTTGGATGACAACAAGAAGAGCGTTTGCACTGATTGGGATTGGTACATTCTCCTTGCCACATATTGGCAGTGGGACCGCCCACATCGGAAATACTGCCACTAAAGCCACGCACGCCACTCAAATTATGCGCTTCTTCCATGATAGATGCGGCAGAACGAGAACTTAATTTTCTGCTTTGATGCAAAGCCAGCGAACAAAAGGCACAGCCGCCGCCGCACCCACGATGCGAAGTGATGCTGGTACGCAGCATTTCTGCAGCCGGAATGGCGGCATCATAGCCGGGATGCGCTGTACGCTGAAAAGGAAGGGAGTAAAGAAAATCCATTTCTTCTTGATTTAAGGGAGTTTGCGGCGGTGCGATAAGTAAATCCCTTGAACCAAAATTTTGCCGCAAGAACGGAGCTTTATGGTGTTCATTCTCGCCTTCTTTCATTCCTTGCGCAGCCACAAAAGAGCCTTGATGCACTTGCCTTTCCATTTGTAAAGTCACATCCATCAATAAGGACTTATCTTGTAACATATCCTCATGGCTTGGTATGTCTTCGTAAATGATATCAAAAGCATACTCATTATCGATTTCATTTGTCTTGTGCATAAAAACTGTACCCGAAACAAATTCCAAATTCTGTTCCGAAGCACAGCGAGTGGCAATTTCCAGAATGGCACGCTCCCCCATACCATAAATGAGTACATCGGCCTTAGCGTCCAATAAAAGAGAGCGGCGCAAACTGTCAGTCCAAAAATCATAGTGGGTACTGCGACGCAAAGATGCCTCAATACCACCAAGTATTAAAGGTAATTTGGGAAATGCTTGGCGAGCAAGATTGGCATAGACAATACCGGCTCTGTTAGGTCTTTTACCGGCAAGCCCTCCGGGAGTATAGGCATCATCGCTGCGCTTTTTACGAAAAGCCGTATAATGCGCCAACATGGAATCAAGGGCACCGGCAGTTATGCCGGCAAATAGACGAGGTCTGCCCATGCGCAAAAGTTGCTCACAGGCTTTTTCCTTTTCTTGCCATGAAGGTTGAGCGCAAATACCCACTTTGTAACCATGCGCCACCAATAAACGCCCCAAGAGTGCCACACCAAAAGCGGGGTGATCAACATAAGCATCGCCGGTAATAAGCAAAATATCCAAATAATCCCAGCCAAGAGCAGTCATTTCTTCCTTGCTCATGGGTAAGAATGTGGGCTGAACAAGATCAGATTTGTCAAGACCGGATTGGACTACAATAGATTGGACAGCCATATTAGATTGCTCAGATTGTACGCCTTGCCTTTGCATGGAATGAGGAATTATGCTCACGATGCTCTATCCAAATTATTCACTTTTTGGCGGCATAATTAACATTTGTGAACCGGAAGCAGGTTTTTTCTCTTCTTGCATTCCTTTCATGTGATTTGCCTGAAAATCCATCCATTCTTTGAGGTTAATGGTCTTATTTTTGTCGGCATCGATAATACCAAAAACTGCCTCGTTCATTTGGGGATAGGCCTTGGTAAACTCTTCACTGCTAACGGCGGCATCTTTATTGCTGTCCATATTAGTAAATTTATCTTCGGCACTTTTCACCATTTTACCGGCATCGTCTTTGGACGACATACCGGGCATGGCATTGGCAAAACTTGTTACGCTTAAAAACAGACCCAATATAAGTAATTTTTTCATCATCATCTCCTAA
>CAYJHV010000117.1:0-5450 GCA_964369825.1 uncultured Desulfovibrionaceae bacterium
ACTTCAAAACCATCATCTTTGAGCATTTCTCCATATGCACCGACAACATCATGTTTTTCTTTCTTTAAGTCTTCATCAATGACGATGGAGCGATCTGTGGGGGCTTTCCAAGAAGGTCCAAGCTGTGTGGCATCACCTTTAATGGAACCGCCGGCAATGGTAATATCTCTGGTATCTTCAGAATCCTCATTGCTCACACTGTTTTGCGATGCTTGATGTGGTCCCATGGAATTTTCAGGCACCGCAAGTATTTTTCTGCCACTTGCTGTTTTGGAATGCAGCAAGTCCTCGGCAGAAGTGCCGTTTTGCCAAAAGGCATCGTCATTGGCACTTGTTCGCCCGGGTGTTATCCAGTTATTGTATACATTTTCATAGTCTTTATTTGAAATCTGTACATCTTTTTTGGTACCGGATTGTGCATCATTGCTGGCATAAGCCTGCCCATGATAAAAAATACCACAACAAATGATGCTCAGAAAATACAACGAGATAGCCAAAAACAAAGGAAATGATAGATGCGATTTTTTCATAGCATAATCATAATCCTTTAAAAGCAAGTTGGCAAGATGTGAACAGAAGCACCAAAAAATATTTTACATTTAATTACTTGATTTCTTATTTTAATGTACATAATAAAATCTCAAAATTTTCTTGACATTTTATATTTGCCTAAAGGGTACCTGTCCTTGCTCATAAAAATTATTGCCCAAACAGTCAATAACAACAATAGCTGGAAAGTCAACAACTTCCATAGCTGCCACTGCTTCCGGTCCAAGCTCTTCATATGCGAGCACAGTATATTTTTTTATGCTTTTGGCAATGAGTGCGCCTGCACCGCCCACCGCTGCCATATAGGGAACACCATGCTTTTTCATGCTTTCCACCACTTCCGGCTTACGGTAACCTTTACCGATCATACCTTTAACCCCTTGTTCTAAGATTTGCGGAGTATAGGCATCCATTCGTCCTGAGGTGGTAGGTCCTGCTGCGCCGATGGCTTCACCGGGTTTTGCCGGCGATGGTCCCACATAATAAATAACTTGATTACGCAGATCCACAGGTAGCTTTTCCCCTGCGTTTAACGCTTCCACTAATTTTTTATGGGCAGCATCTCGTGCGGCAATGATTACGCCTGTAATGAGTACGCTGTCACCGGCACGTAAGGAGCTTGCAGTTTCGGCATCAAAAGGAGCAGTTATTTTTTTTATTTCAGATGACATAATGACCTCTTACAATATTATTTCAGCATGACGTGCAGCATTACAATTTATATTTACGGCCACCGGTAAAGACGCAATATGTGTTGGGTACCATTCCACATGCACACGCAAAACCGTGGTAATACCGCCAAGTCCTTGTGGCCCAATGCCGGTTTTATTGACCATTTCCAATAATTCTTGCTCAAAAATTGCATAACGAGGATCGGCATTATGTGTTTCAATGTCTCTGGCGGCAGCACGCTTGGCACAAATGGCAGCCATTTCCAAATTGCCGCCAATACCTACACCCACCACCATGGGAGGGCATGAATTGGGACCTGCCAGCTTTACGGCATCCAGCACCACTTGCTTTACGCCTTCAATACCATCGGCAGGTACCAGCATTTTCACCACACTTTTATTTTCGGAACCGGCTCCTTTGGGTGCAAGACGAATGCGTAATTGTTCACCGGGGACAATGCGAATATGAATAATACCGGGGGTATTGTCCTTGGTATTTTTACGCTCAAAAAGCGGTTCTTCCACACATGATTTACGTAAAAATCCATCCATATAGCCACGACGAATGCCTTCATGAATGGCTTGCTCAAAATCACCGCCAACCACGTGCACATCCTGCCCTAAATCCACAAAAACCACTGCCAAACCGGTATCTTGACAAATGGGAATATTTTCTGTGGCGGCTATGTCGGCATTGGCAATGAGTTGATCCAAAATATTTTTGCCCACCATGGATTGCTCATTTTCCTTGGCATTTTGAAAAGCCGCATACACATCTTGCGGCAATTGACAACAAGCTTTTATGGCAAGCTTTGCCACGGCAGAGCTAATTTCTTCAACCTGTATTTGACGCATAAATTATTTTACTCCTCAATTAAATATTGTATTGCAAATATTTTTTTGCAGTAATTCTTGCAAGCGATTATGGGCGGTTTTAGCATCCATGCCTTGTTTTTCTGCAATATGCGATAAATTTTCCACGGCATCGCAGGGACGAACATACAGTGGCTCCAAATCATTGTTATGATATTGTGCACAGCCTGCCAGCATTTGCAAAGCGCTGACAGTGGGATGTACCATGGGCACAAAATGTATGTCATGGCTGGCCGGTAATTTTTCTTTATAATAATAATTTTCAATATCTACGGAATTTTTTTGCAATCCTGAACCAAGGACAAAAACCGGAATTTCTTCTTCTGCCACATGGCAAAGCTCTTTTGCCGCTTCAAGGGGAGTTATTAAACGTACTTGCTCCAATGCCGTGGCAAGAGGTAAGGTATCGGGAAGGAAGTTTATTGAAAAATGTTGACAATGCACAAGATTTCGTCTGGCATGGGTTAACACGCAGATGTGCGCACTTTTATTGGTCAGTAAAATATTTTTGGGCATGACAAGTATTTGCAAAGCAAGGCTTTGCGCCAAGGCTTGCATATAATCAATTCCGGCATTGCTTGCGCCGGTAATACGTCTGATTGCGGCAACGGTACTCATGAGCAAGCGAATGCCGGTAAAACTTCCGGGACCGTGTACGCAGGCAAAATATTTTATGTCGGCAGGTACAATTTTATGTATGGAGCACAGATTTTGTAGGGCAGGAGTTAAGATTTCTGCCCCTTTATTTGGTGCATAAAAGCTGTGTGCGCTGAGCAAAGCGGAGTTTATGTCCGCCGGCGTAGATGGTTCAGTGTCAGCTTTTAGGCAAAGGACAATATCCAATTGTCCTTCGGCGGCATTCAGTATACAACTTAGCTGACTTTGATGATTGTGCATATTAATCCCAAAAACCTTTTACCAGTCGCCAAATATCGTTAAAGGTTGCCAATAGCATAAGACCTATCAATATAAAAAAGCCTACTTGCGTTAAAATATTGCGAATACGTGGTGAAACAGGTCTACGTGTTATGATTTCAAAGGTATAGAAAACAATGTGCCCGCCGTCTAAAACCGGTATGGGCAATAAGTTCAATATGCCAAGATTGATACTGATAAGTGCGGCCAAGGCAAGCACAGGCGCAAGACCTTGTTCGGCTTGTTGTCCTACCATTTGCGCAATCATAATGGGACCACCCACTTGATCCAAGGGGACAACTCTTTGGAAAAGTTTCACAAAGCCTGTCCAAGTAAAGACCACCATATCCCAAGTACGAATGGCTCCCACCTTGGCTGATTCAATAAATCCCACCGGACTGTGATGCACTTCATTGGCGGCATGAATACCTATGGCATAAGATTCCACTTCTTCACCAAATATATTTTTTCGGCGCATGGTCTTGGCAGTAAGGGTAATATCAATGGGTTTACCTTCACGTTCTATGCGCATGTCCATGGCTTTGCCCTTGCTTTGTTCGATGGCATCAGCCATAGTTGTCCAGTTATCAATGGCTTTATGGTTAATACTCACAATGCGGTCTTTAGCTTGCAGACCGGCTTCGGCGGCGGCGCTGTTTTCCATCACAGAACCCACCACAGGCAAAATATATTGTTGCCCATAACCGTAAGCAAGCCCCCAGCATAAAAGCCATGCCAAGAGCACATTGGCAAACGGTCCGGCAATAACCACCAGCAAACGCTGCCAAGCCGGACGTAAAGCAAAACTTTCCTTGGCAGTAAAACCTTCGGGAAGCTCGGCATCCACTTCTTCGCCAACTAAGGCGCAATAACCGCCCAAAGGAATAAGTGACAGGCAATATTCTGTCTTACCGTGGGTATATTTCAGAAGTTTTGGCCCAAATCCAAGGGAAAAGGTACTCACTCCCATGCCAAAAGCACGTCCCATGAGGAAGTGACCAAGTTCATGAAAAAAAATCAAGCCTCCAAGTACAATAAGGACATAAATAATACTTTCGATGGTTTCAATCATAATTATTCCTGTATGTTAACCTTTAAGCGCACAAGGCGTCTGGTCTCCATGTCTAAAGATTGTATATATTCTAACACACTTGAAACATTATCCATATTTTTCCAAATAGCAGTATTTGAATGTAATTCATTTTTTTCCAAGGCGTATTGTACTAAATCCGCAATGTGCGTAAAAGCAATGCGCCCATCCAAAAACAATTCCACAGCAACTTCATTGGCAGCATTTAAAACAATACAAGCATCTTGACCACTTTGCAAAGCTTTTTCTGCCAATGCCAAACAGGGAAAAACATCTCTTTTGGGAGCTGCAAAAGTTAAATTGCCCATAGTCAATAAATCAAGACGTTTAACTCCACCATCAAGACTATGTGGCCATGCAAGACAATGCATAATGGGCATTCGCATATCAGGTGAACCAAGATGCGCCATAAATGAATTGTCCTGATATTCCACCAAGGAATGGATGATGGATTGGGGATGTACCACCACGTCCAATTGACTTGGTACAATGCCATAAAGATGATGCGCTTCGATGACTTCTAAACCTTTATTCATTAAGGTTGCAGAATCAATGGTTATTTTTGCCCCCATACTCCAATTGGGGTGCGCCAAAGCCTCTTCCTTGGTAACATTTTGTATTTCTTGCCATGATTTATCACGAAAAGGTCCGCCGGATGCTGTGAGTACCAATTTTTTAATGTGATCTTCAGGTCTGCCGGCAAGCATTTGAAAGAGGGCATTATGTTCTGAGTCCACCGGCAAAATCACCGCACCACTTTTTTTACAAATATGACGTAAAAGAGTACCTGCAAGCACGAGCGATTCTTTATTGGCAAGACAAATGACTTTGCCTGCCAATGCCGCTGCCACGGTGGCAGAAAGTCCTGCTGCCCCAACTTGGGCGGAAAGAACGGTATTTGCACACTCAAGGCTTGCTAAGCGTTCATAGCCTGCTTTGCCATGTTCAATGTGCGGTGTATATTCTTTACCAACTTGCGCACGTAAAAGTTTTTTTAAGATATCAACGCCGGCTTCATTATAGACTGCCAAATATGGAGGACGAAATTTTGCGGCTTGCATTGCTAAAAGCTGTAGATTAAAAGCTCCGGCAAGTGCCATTACTTCAAAAAGATGACTATGCATTTCTATGGCTTGCAGAGCACTTACCCCAATGGAACCGGTACTGCCCAAAATAGCAATTTTGCGCTTTGCCTGCATCCACTCATTTGTAGGGGGCGATGATATGTAATTAATACTGCCGCTTGTGGCAGGCCATGGAGGCTGTTGCATGTAATTCCTTAAAATCAAAATTTATTTAAATAAAGCATTTTTCGTTTTGAAAATGTTCTAAAAAATCAAAAAAAGACAAAC
>CAYJHV010000118.1:0-2814 GCA_964369825.1 uncultured Desulfovibrionaceae bacterium
GATATGGCTTTTGCCGAAGGGCATTTACAGGCAGGCGGTACAATAATTGAGCCTACCAGCGGCAATACCGGCATTGCCCTTGCCATGATTGCGGCGGAAAAAAAATTAAAGTGTTACATCGCCATGCCCGAAAGCATGAGCATTGAACGGCAAAAAATCATGAAAGCCTATGGTGCTAAGCTTATTTTAACGCCTGCCAAGGAGGGAATGCAAGGGGCGGTACAGGCTGCCAATGACCTGCTTGCCAAAACAGAAAATGCTTTTATGCCCAATCAATTTAACAATAATTATGCCGTTGAAGCGCATTATAAAAGTACGGGACCTGAAATTTTAGCTCAATGCGAAGGAAAAATTGATGCCTTGGTAGCAGGTGTCGGTACGGGAAGCTGTATTTCCGGTACCGGTCTTTTTTTACGTGAACATTTAAAAAATTTACACATTATGGCGGTGGAACCCTTGGAATCCCCTCTGCTGTCTCAAGGTAAAAGTGCGCCGCACGGCATTCAAGGTATTGGGGCAAACTTTGTTCCCTCCATTCTACGTCGTGATATCTTAGATGAAATTTACACTGTGAGCACAGAGGATGCCCTTGCAACAGCCAAAGCATTGCAAAAACTTGAAGGTATAAGCGGCGGTATTTCTTCGGGAGCAAATGTTTTCGCCGCTTTGCAGTTGGCGGCAAGCCCTCACATGCACGAGAAAAGTATTGTTACCTTTATTTGTGACGGTGCCGAGCGGTATCTTTCCACGGCACTTTTTGAATAGGTACAGAAAAGGATAAATTTCGGTGAATATTTACTAATGGACAATTGAGTAAAAAATGCTGAATTCGCTCATTAATTGCTTGAAAACTTAATTGTTTACTTGTATATTTAATTTGCATCGTTTGTTCCTTTTTGGTGCTTTGTTCTGTGGTAAAAACATCTTACACTAAAAAACAGACGATACAAAATTAAGTATTTTATTTTTTCAATGTATTTTATATTCATTTATACAATTTTTAAGTTAGAAAGTCGAATCACAATTGATGTTTAAAATTGTAAAAAGCGAGGCTGCTATGCGTAATTTATGTAGTGTGTTTGTGTTTGTTTTTTTTCTTTTGTGCCATACAGTGTCTTTTGCTAACGAGTTGATTGCAGCAGTCAAGTATGAAGATGTGCAGTCTGTTAAAGAATTGATCAAGGATGGCGCAGATGTAAATGCTAGTGCAGGTGGGCTCACACCTCTTATCCTTGCTGCTGATTATGGTAATGTAGAAATAATGCAAATACTCTTGGATAATAAGGCGAATGTTGATGGTTCAGCTGGAAATGGAGTGACAGCTCTTATGACAGCCGCTGTTAATGGAAGAGAAAAAGCGTTACAACTGTTGCTAGAGCACAAAGCTGATATTAACGCTAAAGAAAAATCGTTAGGATTTACAGCTTTACTTCTTGCTGCTCAATATGGAAATGAAATAGGCGTACAATTTTTGTTAGATAATAAAGCTGATATTCATGCTACAGATAAGTATAAAAGAACAGCACTTTCACTTGCCGCACGTTATGAGCGTGAAAAAATAATACAAATTTTGCTAGATAATAAAGCTGATATAGAGTTTAGGGATGATGGTAATATGACGCCGTTGATGGTTGCTGCTGAAAATGGAAAAGAAAAATCGATACAAGTCTTGATTGATAATAAAGCTGATATTCGTGCTGTAGATGAGAACAATAGGACAGCTCTTATGATAGCTTCTATGGCTGATAATGAAAAGGCAATACAGGTATTATTGGACAATAAAGCTGAAATTGAGGCAAGAGATAGTAGGGGAAATACAGCATTATTGAATGCCGCCAGCAGGGGTAAAGAAAGAGCAATTAAAGTATTGTTAGATAACAAAGCTGATATTCATGCTAAAGATAGTGATGGATATACAGCTCTAATGGCTGCAGCTAACAGTCAAGAGGAAAAGGCTGTGCAAATATTGTTAGATAATAAAGCGTATATTGATGCTCAGAATAATAATGGCATGACAGCTTTAATGCTTGCTGTTTTCTGGGATTATGAAGCAATCGTACGAGTGTTGCTGAAAAATAAAGCTGATATTAATATGCAAAATAAAGACGGATATACTTCATTAATGCTTGCCATAGAAAAAGAGCTGTCTAACGAAACAGTAGAATTGCTTCTCAAAAATAATGCTAATCCAAATATAAAAGGAAAAGATGGTGTGACGGCTATGCAGTTGGCAGAGAGAAAATCTAACAAGGAAATTATCGCTCTACTGCATAAGTATGGCGCAAAGTAAGAATAGCCTTTTTATGTTAAAATGTTTTTAAAAATACCGGAAAATAAGGCCATAATATAAGCTAGAACGTGAAATTTTAAGCAGAAAACACTGCTGAACGATGCTTATGTGCGTATTTTCCGGTTGAATCATGTTACGCCTGCGAGACTCAATTCAACTTAATTAGTCGACGCTGAAAAACGCATTTCCATGCATTTTTCAGAAAGGCATGCCCACTCCAAATGCCCCTTCGGGGACGATGGAAATATTGTTTTTCCTATTTTGGGGAACACTTCTATGAGTTGAGTCAGCAAAAAATACAGTGTAAGTTGCCATAATTCTAACAACATGCTAACCATCAATAAGATTTAAGACCATTTTTGGTAAATTATTGGCTTGAGAAAGCATGGCCACCGCTGCTTGAGTTAAAATTTGATTACGCACAAAATTAGTCATTTCCATACTGACGTCCGTATCGGAAATACGAGATTCGGCGGCAGCTATATTTTCTGACTGAACAGTCAAATTATCGGCTGTTGCTTCCA
>CAYJHV010000118.1:2914-5433 GCA_964369825.1 uncultured Desulfovibrionaceae bacterium
GCGTTGGCAATACGTGTGATTTCCTTTGCCAATTGTTGATATTCTGACTCAATCATCAAACGTTGCACGGAATCGTAGGTACCGGTGGCCGCTTGCTCCGTAAGTTCTTTCATACGAATGAGCTGGGCATCAATGGTAGCCAAGGCACCGTCTGCCGTTTGAATCATGGAAATGGCGTCGTTGACATTGCGCACGCCTTGATTGAGTGCGGCAATATCCGCACGCATAAGTTCTCGAATGGCAAGACCGGCAGCATCATCGGCTGCTCCGTTGATGCGTAAACCTGACGAAAGCCTTTGCGTTGAGGTATTTAAATTGCCATAGTGAAAATTTAAATGCCTGACGGTATTTGTGGCCATCATATTATGGTTCATTGCAAGTGCCATGATGTCTCGCCTATTTTTAAGGTGAAGGAAGGAAATTTTTTCCCATCCGCTGAATTATGCCTCTTAGCTATAATCTATTGTAATGAAAGAAACAGTTTTTATAAGTTACTTAATCGTCTTTCATTTTACTCCTAGCTTATTATACATTGAGCAAATATTATACCAAAAAAAGAGCAAAAATTGATAATGCATCAATTTTTGCTCTGAAATTATATATGAAAGTAAAACTATATATTATTTATTGTATAATTATTTATTTTCCCCTAACGTATTGTACCTTTTAAGCGGAGGAGCACACTTCATAAATAACTTAATATCATTAATTATTTTTATATTTCATATAATTGCAAATATTTTATTTATTGAATATTTATGAAGATGTGCTTACACGCTTTGCCAATCCTTAACCACAGCTTGATAACCATTGTGCGCAAGAGCGGTTATCATTTGTTGTACAGAACGATTATCGGAAATTTCAAATTGCCCGGCATCTCCTCCTTCAGTGACCCGTCCGCCCACCAACGTAGAAACGCCGGCAGAAACTCGAGTTACCCCCAAAGGAATAACATGATCTCTCATAAAAGCACTTTCACGGCTGGACACCGTTATTCCAACCCTTGGCAAAAAGCAGCGTACTGCGGTAATATATTGCACAAAACGTCGATCATCCAAAGCATGTGGCACGTCAAATTCTCCTTCATGCGGACACATACGAGGAACAGACAAGCTCACTTCCGCACCCTGATATTGTTTTTGCAGCCAATATGCGTGCAATCCGGTGCAAAACCCATCATCTTCCAAGGTATTCAAACCTAGCAAAGCCCCAACATTAACGCTGTACATACCCCCCTGCAAAGCCCTTGTGGGAGCTTCAAGTCTATAGGCATAATCACGTTTTGGACCTGCAGGATGCAACCATGCATACAGTTCTTGATCATAGGTTTCTTGAAAAAGAGTCATGCTATCCACACCATGCGCCACCAACATGGCATATTCCTCCACGCTCATGGCATAGACCTCTATGCCCACCGAAGCAAAAAATGGTTTTATA
This sequence comes from uncultured Desulfovibrionaceae bacterium, assembly GCA_964369825.1. Taxonomy (GTDB): domain Bacteria; phylum Desulfobacterota; class Desulfovibrionia; order Desulfovibrionales; family Desulfovibrionaceae; genus CAYJAD01. The sequence continues at coordinate 4,352 of CAYJHV010000118.1, forward strand.
CTTTGAGCTATGTGCGCAATATACTCCGGCGAGGCAATTTTGCGTGCTTCACCGGTAAGCAATAGAATATGCCCAAGACCGCTTTTGGCAATGGCAAGAGCTTCGGCCTTGGCTTCGTCGTAAGATAAATGGCGACGTGCTTGTGTGTTTTTGGCATTAAATCCACAATAGCGGCATTGATTGGTACAATGATCCGAAAGATACAAAGGCGTAAAAAGATGTATGGCACGCCCAAAATGCTTACGTGTTTCCCTTTGCGCACGCCTTGCCATGTTTTCAAGAAATGGCGTAGCTTTAGGTGACAATAAAAGCAAGAAATCTTCAATACTTAAATGTTCTCGTTCTATGGCAGCCAAAATTCTCCGGGGACTTGCATTGGCAAGAATGCTTTCCCTGCGTTCCCTTGACCATTGAGCTAAAGTTTCAGAAAAATTCTGCATATTTGTGTTACCGTAATTATTCAAAAAAATGTATGTTTTAATCTGCCTTACATTCAAGTTGAAAGTGCAAGATTATTTTTAAGTTTAATGGATAATTAATTGAAATATTCAAAAATTATTGCAATGAAATTATGAATCCAAAAAACCGGTAAGCGGAGAAGAAGCAACGGCCATTCCGCTCATTTCAGCACCAAGCCCGGCGCAATAGGCCTCCCGTCCGGCTCGTACCGCCGCCGCAAAGGCAGTTGCCATAAGCACAGGATCGTTGGCAGAAGCAATGGCAGTATTCACAAGACAAGCCGCCGCACCCATTTCCATGGCAGCACAAGCTTCCGAAGGTTTGCCAATACCTGCATCCACAATAATGGGCAAATCTATTTCTTCGATGAGAATGCCAATCATTTCCTTGGTTCGCAAACCTCTGTTGGTACCGATGGGAGCACCCAAGGGCATAACTGCCGCCGCACCGGCATCCACCAAGGAACGAGCCACATAAAGATCGGGATTCATATAAGGTAAGACCACAAAATCTTCTTTCGCCAAAATTTCCGTAGCCTTTGCCGTTTCGTAACCATCGGGTAAAAGATAGCGAGTATCACTGATCACTTCAATTTTAATCCAATTACCACAACCGGCTGCTTT
>CAYJHV010000119.1:0-5406 GCA_964369825.1 uncultured Desulfovibrionaceae bacterium
ACAGAGAAACTCGTGCTTACTTAAATCAAGTGAGCGCACGTGATAAGCATTACAACAACTTTTAGTACGATAAAGCTTTCACTTGGGGAGGGATAGGGGGATTTTTTGCAGCCGGCAAAAAATCCCCCTTCCATTAAGAAAATTACAAATAAACTTCTTGAATATCACTGCTCATGGCATGTAAAGGACAGGTTTTAGTACACAAACCGCAGTTAATACAGTCTTTTTGGGAAAACAAAACCTGACGTGTGTCCACATCCACTGCCAAAGCACCGACGGGGCAAAGTGCCGTGCAAAAACCACAATGTATACAGAGCTCTTCATTGCGATACACTTTTTGCGCAACACCAAGCACCTTAACCCCTTGCTCTTTAAGGTAGTGAATGCCGGCTTTAATATTTTCTTTTTCGCCCATGAGGTTTAAGGTAAGCTTACCTTCTTTTCTTGGGCTAATCTGTGCTTTAAGTATGCTAAATTCAAGATGGTATTTAGTCACAAGCTTGCAAACAATGGGATTGCCCGAATTATCTGCGTTAAAGGAAAGTCGTACCTCTTGTTGATGCTGAGAACTGTGTTGCGTCATAATCTTGTTCCTATTGATAAAAATGCGCATTAAGGGTACATGATTCTAATTTCGTTAACATTCAAATATTTTTCGTTTGCCCTGAAATAGTAAAACTTTAAAAGAGTTACTTTGAGTTGTGCAAATGAGATTCTTGTGTACATTGACCTTAATGCGCAATGATTTTTATTGATTGGTTTGCAAGAAAGCTTTAGCTCTTTTGGCCTCTCCGGAATTGGGATACTTGCGCATAAGTTCTTGCATACGTGCCGTGGCAGCAGCCTTTTGTCCAAGTTTACTAAAGCTGATTGCTTGCTTCAAATAAGCAGCGGGAGCACGTGAACTCCTCGAGTAACCGGTAATCACTTTATCATAGGCAAGGGCAGCTTCATTGAATTTATTCATCTGAAAATTAGATTCTCCGATATAGTACCAAGCATTACCCACTTGTGCATTTTTGGGGAACTTACGAGTAAAGTCCACAAAGGCAGCTTGGGCTCCGGCATAATTGCGAGAATTAAAAGCGGAGACAGCTTGATTATAAAGAGCAGCGGCGCCACTTTGCGGTCCGGCAGGAGGAGTGGCTGCTTGCGGAGGCATGGGCGGACGTGAAGGTACCATGGGCGCATTGATATTTGCCCCGCCCTGCACGGGACTACCCATAATAGGGGCATCCAAGTTAAAATTCAAAGACAGATTTTGTTCCACCTGACGCAAAGCGGCATTATGTTTATTTAATCTGTCAATAACGCCACGAGTACCGCCTGCAGCGTTAAGTTCATTCATTTGCGCTTTCAAAACGGCAATTTCTTTACGCATGGATTGGGTTTGTGCCCAAGAATCAGCCATATTAGGCTGTAATTGGCGCAATTGTTGATCTTGACTTTGAACTCTGGCTTGTAATTGGTCATAATCGGATCTGGATGTACAACCTCCCAACAATACCAACAGACAACTTGCCACAACAGAACAACGGGTAATGGTTTTTTGCATTTTAACCTCTCTCACTCCAAATAATGTAAGCCTTTCATTCCAGAAAAAATCATTCTTTCAGAACTTTTTCAATGTTCCTTATTTTTCATGGTCAACTAAGGCACTTTTGTTTGCGTACACTCATTTTCAATTTCTTGCAACGGTGTTTTTCTGGCCTTTTTCAGACCAAATAAAAGGTAACCGATACCGCCAAAGACGGGAACAAAAACTGCCAGCATGAACCATAAGGACTTTTCTTGTTCGCTTTGGAAATAATGCTTTCGTATATGCCAAATAGAGTAAAGATTTGGCAATATAGGAAGAATAAGCACTGCAAAATGCCACCATTGCATAATTTATCCTTTATCCTTGATGTTTTTTTCTCTGTCCATGACAAAGACGGCAATACAAGTTAATATGGCACCAATACAAATGGCAGTATCGGCCACATTAAATGCGGGCCAATGCCAAGTGCCCACATAAAAATCAAAAAAATCTACAACAGCTCTAAAACGTATACGGTCAATTAAATTGCCCAGCGCACCGCCAAGAACAAGCCCAAGTGCCACAAAAAGCAACAGATAATGTTTTGAAGTGCGTACCATATAGTAAATGGCCAAAACGGCTATGAGTGTTGCCACCAAGAATAACCAAAATTGCCATTCAATATCAGAACGATTCAAAAAACCAAAGGCTGCACCACGATTGTAAATATGCACAAGGTTAAAAAAACCATCTACCACAGATATGGTACCCTGAACGGGTAAATATTGCATAATCAGCCATTTGCTTAATTGATCTAAAATGATAACAACAATGGCGACGGCGGTGACTATTTTATAGCGCAACACTTTTGAACCCTCTAACCGGCGGTAATAACTGCCGTACAACGTGGACAAAGAGTTTTGTGCTCGGCAACGCTTCCAAGCTCCGTACTATAAATCCAACAACGCTCGCACTTTTCCCCGTAAGCTTTTTCCACAAAAATAGCAAGCCCTTCCATGTCCTCAAAGCTCATACTTTGCGCATGTTTTTCTGCCAATGGCAAAATTTGGCATTGAGAAACAATACAAATATCTCGTAAATCCGCCTCAACGCTTTGTACCGCTTGCATGTTCTCATCGTCCAAATAAATTGAGATGCGTGCGTCAAGCGAATGCCCAAGACTTCCGTCTTTACGCAAAGGTTCAATGGCACGAGTGACGCAGCTTCTGATTTTAAAAACAATATTCCAAGCCGCAAGCCTTTCTTCATCCAAAAGAAATCCTTGCTCCTCCAAATCTTTTCCCAAAAACGGAGACAAAGCAAAAACTGTGCTGTTTGCTTCTTTTGCATATAAGCCGGCAGGTACATGATCAAAAACTTCTTCGGCAGTAAAGCTCAAAATGGGTGCCATATCACGCATAAGTACATTTAAGATAAACCATAAAGCCGACTGAGCAGAGCAACGCTCCTTGCTCTTGGTACCGGAAACATACAATCTATCTTTCAAAATATCCAAATAGGTTGCCGACAAATCAGTGACACATAAATTATGCAACAAATGAAAAATCTTATGAAATTCAAATTTTTCGTAGGCTTTTTGCATACGCAAATGAGCCCTTGTAACCACATCCAATGCATGACGGTCAAGAGGTAACATATCCTTGGGAGCAAGCACAGCATCCAATGAAAAATCATTTATATTCCCAAGAAGATAGCGACAGGTATTACGAATTCGTCTGTAAGCATCCACCAAACGACTTAAAATCTCATCGGAAATGCGTATATCCTCACGATATTCCACAGAAGATGCCCAAAGCCTGATGATCTCCGCACCAAATTTATCGATGAGTTCTTGAGGCGCAATGACATTGCCGATGGATTTGGACATTTTAAATCCTTTACCATCAACCACGTAACCATGCGTAAGAACAGCCTTATATGGCGGTACCAGACGAGTTGCCATGGAAGCCAAAAGTGAAGAGTGGAACCAACCACGATGTTGATCCGATCCCTCAAGGTACAAATCGGCAGGGAAAGAAAGTTCTTTACGTTTTTCAAGTACAGCCGCAAAGCTGGTACCGGAATCAAACCAAACATCTAAAATATCAGATTCTCTCTTCCACTCTTTACCCTGACATTTTGGGCAAGTCAGACCTTCGGGCACAATGTCGGCAAGTTCGGCCTCATACCAATAATCGCAGCCGGTACTATGCTTGGCAAAACGATCTGCCATTTGGTGCATCCATTCACTGTCATGCCACGCTTCACCGCAAGAAGTACATAAAAGCGCCATGATGGGAACGCCCCATTGACGTTGACGTGAAATGCACCAATCGGGACGAGCTTCAATCATATTATAAATGCGTTCTTTACCCCAAGCAGGAATCCATTCAACCTGATTATTGATGGCTTCCAAGGAGCGTTGACGCAAATCATTTTTTTCCATGCCGATGAACCATTGGGTTGTCGCACGGAAAATAACAGGATTTTTACAACGCCAGCAATGAGGATAAGAGTGTTTAAGCTCTGAACTGTACAATAAATTATTTACTTCTTTGAGCTTTTCAATGACTTTTGGGTTTGCTTCAAACACATTTAAACCGGCAAAAAATTGCACACTTTCAAGAAAACGCCCGGAATCATCAAGGGGAGAATAAATTTCAAGTCCGTATTTAAGACCAACTTCATAGTCTTCACGTCCATGCCCGGGTGCAGTATGCACGCAGCCGGTACCGGCATCAAGGGTAACATGATTGCCAAGCACAATGGGTGAAATGCGCTCATAAAAAGGATGATGCGCCTTCAATCCTTCCAGTTCCGTACCTTTAACCGTTGCCACCACTTCATATGCTTCAAAGCCAAAAATTTTAGCGCACTCTTCCACCAATTCCTTGGCAAGAATATAATATTGCCCTTGCGCTTCCACCAAGGCATAGTCAAATTCAGGATGTAAGCAAATGCCCATATTGTCAGGCAATGTCCAAGGTGTGGTGGTCCAAATAACCACAGCGCATTCTTTACCTGCCATTTGCGGAAAAACTTTATGAGCTTCGTCATCTTGTAAAGGAAAGCGTACATAGACAGAAGGGGAAACATGGTCATAATATTCCACTTCTGCTTCAGCCAATGCCGTATGGCAAGATGAGCACCAATAAATGGGTTTTTTACTGCGGGTTAAATTATTCGTGGCACAAACATCTGCCAAGGCATGAGCGGTGGCAGCTTCGTAAGCGGGATTCATACTCATATAAGGCTCATCCCAAACACCAAACACACCCAAGCGTTTAAATTCTTTTCTTTGGGTATTTATCCATTTTTCAGCATATTTACGGCAAGCCTTACGTACAACATGCGCCGGCAATTCTTTTTTCTTTTCGCCAAGTTCATGCTCCACCTTAAGCTCGATGGGCAGACCGTGACAATCCCAACCGGGTACGTATTCGGCGGCAAAACCCTGCATATTTTTAGATTTTACAATGATATCCTTAAGGATTTTATTTAATGCCGTCCCCATATGAATATGACCGTTGGCATAAGGAGGACCATCATGTAAAATATATGTTCCTTGCGAACCGGAAGCATTTACCATGATATCATAAGCTTTTATGCTTTCCCAACGCTTAAGCATTTCCGGCTCACGTTGTACAAGATTAGCTTTCATGGGAAAGCGGGTAACAGGTAAGTTGAGAGTTTTTTTATAATCGCTCATGAATTCTCCAAAGGCAGTAAAATGAATTTTATCATAAATTGAATTGGGATTTATTGCACGAAAAAGAGCAAGCGTCAAGAAAGGATATGTCGGTTATCAAGGCTTACGCATCTAAATTGAAAGTTCTGGTTAAACTTTGAAAAGTGTGTTATAGTTCTAAATTTATGCAATTATTTCT
>CAYJHV010000120.1:0-5385 GCA_964369825.1 uncultured Desulfovibrionaceae bacterium
TTAACTAAAAAATTGTTTAATTTTAGATTGTTATTATGTTTTTCAGTGACGACTACTTAATCCACTAGACTTACCTCCTCAGTTCAACTTTTTTTCATTTGATATGGTAACCGGAAAGTTAAAAGCCAATGAAACAGCTTGTAAAGAATGTACTATAGAAGGCAACTTATATAATAATACACAAGAGTTGGTAGAAAAAACCATTGAGCATCTCAATCTTAATAACGCACGCTTATGCGAGTTAAGACTTAAAATATTGCGCAATATCATTGATACAAAGGCATTTTTGCGCTCAAAACATACTGATAGAAATGAATTTTATTCTGCTCTTACAGAGCGTTATTTTCAAAAAAAATGGCCTGATTTTTTTTAGCACAGTACGTTGTGTACTTGGAAGTGTAGCGGAGAACTACTTAAAACAAATAAATTATACAGGATAATGCACACGCACAAGCGACAAACCTTGTGCCGGTGCGGTGGCAGGTGCTTTTTTGCGATTTTTTTCTTGCAATAAAGCAGGTATGTTTTCGCAATCAAAGCGGTTTTGACCGACAGCAACCAATAAGCCGGTGATGTTGCGTACCATTTGCTTTAAAAAACCATCAGCGTCGACGCTAAGGGTAAGAATGTGTTCGTGTTGTGCTGCCCAAGGGGAGCCTTGCTCAATGCTCAAAGCGATGATGGTACGAGTGGTATTTTCCATGGGAGTTCCCACATTTTGCAAGCCGGCAAAATCATGCGTACCAAGTAGATAAGGTATTGCCTGTTGCATCTTTTCCATATTAAGTTTACCGCAAGCCCACAAGAAAGGGCGCAAACGTGGAGGCACGAAAGACAAATCTGTCCACAAGGTATAGCTATAAGTTTTACCGCAAGCCAAAAAGCGGCTGTGAAAATCTTCGGGCACCGCCTCTACTTTATAGACGCAAATATCCGGCGCAAGCAAAGCGTGGAAGATACGCTGCCATTCGTGGGCGGACTTATCACGACAATTTTCGGGAATGGTAAAATGCGCCACCTGCCCTTCGGCATGAACTCCGGCATCGGTACGTCCTGCACCATGTACTCGAATAAGTTTACCTGTAACCTTAAAAAGAACTTTCTCAAGCTCCCCTTGAATAGTTAAGGGAGCTTTGGAAAGTTCTTGAATTTGCCAACCGGCATAACGTGTGCCCACATAGGCAAGGGTGCATTTATAGCGAGGCACCTTATTGTCCTAAGCGCATACGAGTAAGTAATTCTGTAAGTTTAGCCGTAACTTCCGGATTCATATAGCTCATAATTTCACCGGCTTGCTTAGATTTCATACCCACTAAAATTTTAGCGGCTATGCCTTGGTCAAGCTTTTCAAGTGCCATGCCGGCTTGGCGTGGCTTCATATTCACATACATATTGGTAAGATTCTGCATCTTTTGATTTTCGACGTTTTTTGCTTCATTAAGCATACCTTGCACTTTGCGCTCAGCATTTTGCAATTCCTGAAGTCTTTGCTCCATTTGCTGCTTCAAAGATAGGATTTCTTGCTCACGTCTTGCCAATTCCTGTTCTTTTTGGCTGGCACTTTCCGGCGGCACATAGGCTTGCACATTGGGTGCAGGAGGATTGGTATTGGGTGCCAGCGGATTATATGTGGGTATGCCTCCCATTTGCGGACCGGCAGTTCCGGCAGGGCGTATGGGATTCAACTGTTCCGGCGGGGTAAAAGGTGAAGTATTATTTACCGGAGCAGGTGGTGGCGGCGTATCCAAGGTAGCGGCATAAGCCACTTGGTCCACGCCCAAACGAGGAATGGGTAAGCTGTCCATGGCAAAAATATTTCCCCACCAAGAGGTATCTTCGGCCACGGGAATTTGTGCTTTAGGCGCATTATAAACAGCGGTAACAACTTGTTGGGTTTGAATCGGAGTTTGCTGCTGTGGTTCCGAATTATTCACTGTATTTTTTGATGAAGACTTATTCGTATAAGCAAGAGCGGCTCGCACGGCGTCAGAACCTTGCGGATCTGCTTCTGCCATGGCCTGCTCTTCAATATTTTGACTCTGAACTTTGTCAAGAGCTTCATTGCCATTATGCGCAAGCATTTTATCTTGAGCCGAACCTTCCGGTATAAAAGCAGGAAGTTGCTTTGCTTGCTTAATATGTGCCCAAATATTATTTGCTTTATCTTTTTGAGCACCGGACAGACTGTCAAGATTTTGTCCATTTTCAGGCAAAGGCGAAAAAAGACCAAAATCAGGCAAGGTGTAGCCAAAACCCAAAGCCACAAACAAAGCAATCTTACATACTCCAAGCCCCATAATGGCTTGGCATGTCCTAGAGAGCGACCATGTTGAAACGTAAGGTTGCGGCTTCGTCGTTGATTTTTCTTTCGAGTTCTTTTTCTGCAGCATAATATCGCTCCTGCTGTTTTTCTTTAAGCTTTTCTAAAACTTTTTTTTCCTTGGCACGAATGAGAAGCATTTCTTGACACTTTTGTAAAATTTCATGCAGTTGTAACAATCGCCGCTGACTTTGAGATAAGTCAGACGCTAATCCTTTGATAAAATTATCTAAGATCCATCGGGTACCGGCGTCCATACTCACATTGGAACTCATCTCAGCTTTTTTTTCTGCCAAAGTATTTTGCAAAGCGGCAAAGCGATCTTCTTCTTTTTTAAGCATTTTTTGCGCTTTTACCAACTGAACCTTGGCTTGTTCTTCAAGCATAATCCTATAATCAAGGATTTTTTGCATGGGAAATGTATATGACATATGGCACCCTTTAGCAAAATCATGTTGACAAATTGACGTACAAATCAACCGATATCAACTTTGCAAAAAATACGCCAAAAAAAAATAGCACCCGTCACATGACTTGCTTTATCTTGCCTTTCCATTATATAAGCACAAAGCAATAAGGAGTAAAGACATGAAGGAGTCAAAAACTTACGCCATTATCGGCACGCCTCTGGCACACAGCAAAAGCCCACTTTTGCACAATGCTTTCTTTGAATACTTACAATACGACGGCATTTATAAACTTTTTGAAGTTGACCCCGAAGATCTCTCAGCTTTTATGCAAGATTTCAGAACCAATGATTTTCAGGGCTTAAGCGTTACCATTCCGCATAAAATAGACATAATGTCTTATCTGGATGTTATCAGTCCCCTTGCCAAAAGCGTGGGTGCAGTGAACACTGTATACAGGCAAGGTGATGTCTTATACGGAGACAATACCGACGTACAAGGATTTCTTATGCCTTTACGTTACAAAAAAATACCGCCTCGTGCCTTGGTGCTTGGCGGCGGCGGCGCAGCTCGTGCTATTATTGTGGCACTGAAAACTTTGCGCTCTCAGGGAATGAATAAAATTTTTGTCAGCGCACGCAATATTCAAAAAGCAGAAACATTATGCGATGAATTCCAATGTGTTTGTGTACCATGGGAGGAAAGAACGCAAATCAAAGCTCCATGGATTATCAATACCACTCCCCTCGGGATGCATGGGCTATTGCAAGGCGAAACTCCTTATCCTAACAGTGCATTACGCTCACATGGTGGCAAATCAAGCTTAGCCCCTTTAGCCTATGACATTGTCTATAATCCCCTACAAACACTTTTTTTACATGAAGCAAGCCAAGCCGGTTTTGACACAAAAAGTGGTCTGTCCATGTTTTTAGGTCAAGCCATAGCGCAGCAAAAACTTTGGCTTGGCGAAATGGCTTTACCTCTGGAGCAAGAAGAGTGTCTTGTGAAAATGCGACAGCTATTGATGGAAAATTTATAATATACTTAAAAATGAAAGGAGATATTTGTGTTTAAGAAAATGTTTACGAAAACAATTTTTGTTTTTTTCGCTTTAAGTTTTCAGTTTTTAACGCTTCATCTTGCTTATGCCCTTGCTTATGCCGTTGATGATGACAAAGTTATTATTTTACATACCAATGATGTCCATACTTTTATGGATTCAGGCATTGGTTATGCCGGCGTGGCGGCGTATAAAAAACAAATGCAAGCACAATACGGCGCAGAAGATGTAGTCTTGGTGGATGCCGGAGATGCCATTCAAGGCGGACCTGTGGGCGCACTTACCACCGGCAGTGCCTTAATAAATGTTATGAATGCCGTTGGTTATGATTATATGACCTTAGGCAATCATGAATTTGACTATGGCATACCTCGTCTTTTTGAATTGCTAAAAATACTTAAAGCAAAAATTATTTCTTGCAACATCACTTCCACCAAGAGTGGAAAATTGCTTTTTGCCCCTTATGCCATACAGGAATTTAATGGGCTTAAAGTGGCATTTTTGGGCATTGCCACGCCGGAATCCTTATTAAAATCTACACCGGCACATTTTCAGGATAAAGCCGGCAATTACTTATATGCCTTTGCCGAAGGCGGCGAAAATGATCAAGGTCAAAGTCTGTATACTGCTGTGCAAAATGCTGTGGACAGTGCCAAAGCCGAAGGTGCGGAAATTATTATTGCCGTGGCGCATTTGGGGCTTGATGAAGAATCTTCGCCTTGGAGAGCCCCCGACGTAATTAAAAATACCATCGGCATTGACGCCCTCATTGACGGGCATTCGCATACCTTGGTTCGAGATATGAAAATCAAAAATAAAGCAGGGCATGAGGTTATCGTTACTCAAACAGGTACTCGCTTGCAGAGCCTCGGAAAAATCACTTTAGATATTAAAAGCAAAGAACTAAGCGCAGAAATTATTGAAACCATAGAAGAAAAAGATCCGCAAGTGCAAAAAGTCATTGCATCCATTAATGAGGAATTGGCAGGAATCTTGGAACAATCAGTGGCACGATCTGAAGTAGAGCTTATATCCCAAGCTGCCGACGGACAAAGTTTGGTACGTTCCGGCGAAACAAATCTTGGTGATTTCGTGGCAGATGCTTTTAGAATTGTGGTGGATACAGATATTGCCATCGCTAACGGCGGCAGTATTCGTGCCAACATAAAAAAAGGTGAGATTACCTTCAAAGAAATCATTGATGTGCTTCCCTTCGGTGGAGATGCCGTTGCCAAAAAAGTAAGCGGTCAGCAAATTCTCGATGCGCTGGAAATGGGAGCGCACGCTTACCCCAAGGCAACCGGTGCTTTTTTGCAAGTTTCCGGTATGGAGTACAGCATTGATTCTAGAATACCTTCGACAGTAAAATTAGACCCCAAGGGAAATTTCATAAGCGTTGAGGGTGAATATCGAGTCAAAGATGTAAAAATTGGCGGAAAACCTTTGGACTTACAAAAGACCTACAGCATTTCCGGTACCAATTATATGTTGGAAGAATCCGGCGACGGCATGACCATGCTTAGAAAAGCTCCATTGCTTAAAAGTAAGTTTATGGTGGATAATGAGATACTTATAGAGTATCTCACCAAAAGACTTGG
>CAYJHV010000121.1:0-2440 GCA_964369825.1 uncultured Desulfovibrionaceae bacterium
ACCTGAGAAAAAATGTGCTTTGACGCAGTAATCGTCCACGATACGTTATTTACGGTTAAGCTCTAAAAAATTCTTTGCCCACCAAGCCAATGCGCTGCCACTTTCCCTTGAAAACTCTGCCCTTTGAAGGGAGTATTGCAACTTTTAGAATAAAAAGTTGCTTCGCTCACTTCCCACATTTTTTGAGGATCAAAAAGGAAGAAATCAGCCGGATCATCGGGAGCAAAGGTATTGGTTGGTAAAGAAAAAATCTCTCCCGGTCTTCTGCACCAAAGACGCTGGAGGTCTGCCTCGTTCAATATGTTTTCTTGCACCAATTTCCATGTTAAAGTGAGTGCAATATCAAGTCCGCTGAAACCATTGGGAGCTTCATTGAGCGGACAATCTTTTTCATGGGCGGCGTGCGGCGCATGGTCGGTAACAAGAATATCAATGGTACCGTCTTTAACGGCCATACGTAAAGCCTCTCTATCCTTGGGAGTTCGCAAGGGAGGATTGACTTTTGCGTAGGTACCATAATTTTCAAGAGCGGTATCATCTAAAAATAGATAGTGCGGACAGGTTTCCGCCGTAACTTTAACGCCTCTATCCTTGGCATAGCGCAATAAATCCACCACTGATTTACAGGAAACGTGCGCAATATGCACAGGAATATCAAGATATTCTGCAAGCAAAATATCCCTTGCCGCTTGCATGGCCTCACCAACGTCGGCTTGACCTTTAACGCCAATGCGTCCACTGGTAATACCTTCGTTCATGTGTGCACCCTTGGCAAGAGCGGCGTCTTCGCAATGATCAATGACAACCATACCCAAATCGGCGGCATATTCCATAACTCGGCGCATAAGCTCGGTATTTTCCATGGAATGCCCGTCATTGGAAATGGCCACGCAGCCGGCCTCCTTGAGTTCTGCCAACGGTGCCATTTCCTTGCACAAAAGTCCTATAGTGGCAGCCCCCACGGGATACACCTTGGGACCATGCGGAAAAGCTTTTTTAGCTTGTGAAATGATAAAGCCGGTCACAGCACCGCAATCATTCACCGGCTTTGTATTGGCCATGCACATCACAGCACCAAAACCGCCATGAACTGCGGCATTTAAGCCCGAGACTATGTCTTCTTTGTATTCATAGCCGGGCTCTCGCAAATGCACGTGGGCATCTATGAAGGAAGGAAATAAAATTAAACCGGTAGCATCAAAAACTTCTGCCTCGGCCGGTATGGGCTTTCCATGCGGCATCATGGTAACAATACGCCCTTCCCTCACGTGTACATCCACCGCTGCTCCAAGATATCGGGCATTTTTTATGCAAAGTAAATTTGACATATATATTCCTTGTATTATGACTATTTTACAAATGATACTATAATTATCCTTTGAAATGTGCCAATAAATATAAAATTGCCATGCGAGTCGCCACACCGGCACTCACTTGATTGAGCACCAAGGCATTTTCACTGTCGGCAACTTCGGCTGAAATTTCAAGACCTCGATTCATGGGCCCCGGATGTAAAACCAGTGCTTCGGGTTTTGCCTTGGTCACCAAGTTTGGCGTCAGACAGTAACGCCTTGAATATTCAGCCAATGAAGGAAGTAACCCTGCTTCTTGGCGTTCCAACTGCAAACGTAAACACATGATGGCGTCCATATCTTGTACGGCTTGTGCCAAATCGCTGTAAATTTCCACAGGCCAAGTATGAATTCCTGCCGGCAAGAGCGTGCGTGGAGCGCAAACCCTTATATTTACACCTAGTTTAGTCAGTAAATGAATATTAGAGCGTGCCACTCGACTATGGGCAATATCACCAAGAATGAGTAATTTTTTCCCGGCGAAATTTTCTCCCCATTTTTTACGTAAAGAATAACAGTCAAGTAAAGCTTGCGTAGGATGTGCGTGCCAACCGTCACCGCCATTGACTATGCCGCAAGGGAGCATCTCTGCCAAGTATTGCGCTGCGCCGGAACTTGAATGGCGAATGACAATAACATCGGGATTCATGGCTTGCAAGGTAAGTCCGGTATCTTTGAGGCTTTCACCTTTTTTTATACTGGAACCGGTTTTTCCGAGGGCAAAGGTATCGGCAGAAAGGCGTTTTCCTGCCACATCAAAGGACATTTTTGTGCGGGTACTGTCCTCAGAAAAAAAGAGAATAACACTTTTTCCTTTGAGGGTGGGTACTTTTTTAACAGGGCGTTCGTTGATTTCTTGAAAATTAGCTGCCAAATCAAGAATAACTTTCACATCTTCAACACTCAACTGCGTCACATCCAATAAGTCCTTGTGACACCATTGATAGGGATTTTCGTTCATATTCTGCACCATCCATTTTTGATTAGACAGAAAAAACTTCATAAAAAAGCATCATCCATATGAAAATAAAACATAAAGATGATGCTTTTTGTTTAACCGTCGTCTTCCATATAAGCAAGACGCTTAA
>CAYJHV010000121.1:2540-3854 GCA_964369825.1 uncultured Desulfovibrionaceae bacterium
TTTGTTCTGCAGCTTTTTGTGCGGCAGCTTGCATTTTTTGCTGTACACTTTCGGGAATCTCGTGATGTGTGCTGATACCTTCACTGTCTATACTGACGCTGAGGTTAACGCTTTTGAAAAATGCTTCCAGCTCTTGTGCTTGCGAACACTTTGGCCAATGTCCTTGTAATGCCACCGTACCGCCAAGACATGCAGGAAGTGCCAAAATATAAGCGGCAAATTGTAAATCCATACCAAGTTCCGGCTCTTTGGGCGTTGTGATTTTTTTAGGCGTAAAGATAAGTTTGTCGTTTTCACGGCGTACACATGGGAAATCAGGGTCTTGGCAAGGTTCAAGGGCAAAGAGAGCTTCTTCCATGATAGCTTCTTTGTCAGGATGCGCTTGCAAATTAAATTGCATGGGGTTTTCCCAAAAAGGAGCGGCCAAAAGTAATCCCAAAATGCAATCTGCCGGTAAATTTTTGGGAATATCCACGGTACTTGAGAAGATACCCGAACATTCAAGACGCACGGGAAAGCCGGAACTGCCCGGCATAACATTGCTTAAACGAGCTCCAAGCATGGGCAAGAAAGAACGCAATGCCGTAAGATCCGTTGATTTAAGTCGAGCTTCACCGGTAAATTTTGCTTTGGTATTATACCCCACGTAATGCCCCAACAATAAACAGAAATTCAATAAGTCATCGCCCACATAAATAACTTTGTCCGGCAAAGACAAACCGCCGCCTTGACGAGAAATCAAGGTACCGTCATCGTCCCATGCCAGAGAAGTGGCGCATTGATTAAACATCTTAATGCATTCCACCGTGGCATCATCCAAAAGACTTGGTTGCATACGACAAGCGGAACCGGAAGCAGCGGCAAGAGCAAGGAAAAGGCGTGAACGGCGGCTGTTTATGGGAGCCTGCATACGAATATTTACCGGAAGCTGTGGCGGCGCAAGATTAAAACCACTGCGCTTAGCTTTACCGGCTTCAGGCTTTGCAGAGAAAGTAACTTCCTGAAAAAGATTGAAGAGTTGGTGAATTATACGTGGATCTCTGGTCATTTGCGTAGCAGCTCTTTCCCATGATGCCCGTATTTCTTTTTCTTCCCTCACTTCCAAGTGACCGGTCTTAACACTCATTTTTTCTAAAATGTTTGAACGCCTTGCCAGCATTTTCAGCATATCTCTGTCCATATTCATGACAGTTTCTCTCAAAGGCGGACGTTTATCACCACGTTTTGAACGATTGTCTCTATCTTCAAAGCGGAAAGGACGTCTTTCTCCGGTATTTTCGCCAAAATTTGAAGGGGTTAAAGGTACATTTCCAT
>CAYJHV010000121.1:3954-5376 GCA_964369825.1 uncultured Desulfovibrionaceae bacterium
CGTTCACGAAAATCTCTACGTTCCCGAAAATCTTTGCGCTCGCCACGATCATCTCTTTTATGGAAAGAATTTTTTGCAAAAGAATCATTCCCACGTCGAAAATCATCACGTCTACCCTCGTCAGAATAACGCTTACGAGGCTTATCATCATAATTTGAATGGGATTTTCTATCATTACCATGTGCGGAAAATGACGGACGTTCACGATCGTACCTCGAGCCTCTTTCTCCGGAATCGCCATATTCACGTTGTTTGCGCTCACTTCCAAAATTTCCGTCTCTTTTTCTGTCATTGAAATCCGGGCGGAAGTTTTTACGTTTATCATCATGAAAAGAGCCGGAACGATCTTGACGAAATGATTCGCCGCCACGCCTTGGGCGTTCACTATTGTCATATGGCTTGCGTTTGTCCGAAAAATCACGCTCTTGAAAGTTTTTTCTTTCTTTAAAGGGTCTGTCACCAAAATCTTTACGATCATTGCGATTGTAACGGTCATTACGATCATTGCCATCTCTACGAGCATACCGATCATTGCGGTCATTTCTGTCATAGCGATCATTACGTTCATTTCTGAAAGGTTTTTTATCACCATGGGCATTGCCGGAAGAATGACGATCACGATTAAATCCACCGCCATTTTCTCTGTTAGAACGAGAATCACCGGAATCTGAGCGTTTTTTATAGTCGCCATTACGCTGTGGTTTTTCAGACCAAGAAGTATTTCCATCACGCCCTGAATAGTTTTTTTTCTGCCAATTATTATCTCTTTGTGATTTATTGTATGGAGAATCATCACGTTTTTGCGCATAAGACCTTTCTGTGCTTTGGGCAGAATGCATGGAGTCAGAGTTTTTTGGGGCATGACTTTTACTAAATGTTTTCTTAAAGCCTGTGTTTTTTGTAGCTGAATGCGGACGAACCAACTTGCGTGGTCTTTTCTGAGCACCTGTATGTGCTTCATTTTCTTTATGTGATTTTTTTTCCTGCGTAAATGATGCAGAACTATGGCTATCTGATGGATATTTTTCCATATTGATTCCTTGCTTGTTCCCTATGCGATTATAATGTTAAATGATTCGGTACGCCATACCGTACATTTAGCTCCCTTACCCTGAAAAGGCACAGTATGCAAGCAATAAAAACAGGGCTAACGCATCTAAATTGAAAGTTCTAGCCAAGGATTAGAAAGTATGTTATTATTATGTATTTAGTGATTTATACTGAAATTATTTAATTTTCCATTTTTCTTTTAATTCTGTGAAAATTTTAGTCATTCCTTATTGCAAAAACACAGTACACCTCCCCCCGGCACGAAGTGCCGGGGGGAGGTACAGAGTAGAAGATATTCAAATCATTATTTTTTAATAAAGCAAGCTACTGGTAGCTTGTAAATTTCAGCATGTTTTTCAATAACGACTAAGT